>CAZMNG010000007.1:5750-17151 GCA_964567505.1 uncultured Chthoniobacterales bacterium | reverse complement strand
GACAGAAACTTTCGCTCGGACTTGAGATCCGTTAGTTGGAGCGCCTTCTGAAATTGATCGGCGGCAACATCGAAATTGCGCAATTGCGCTTCAAACTCGCCACGGACAGCGTAGAGGAGGTAATACGAATCCAATTCTCCCCGAGCGATTATCGTCTCGACTGCATCAATTCCAGCGGCCGGCCCGTCGACGTACGCCAGGGCAACCGCCCTGTTGAGTGCCACGACCGGCGAGCGGTTTATCGAGACCCAGTGATCGTAGATCGATAATATCCGTTTCCAATCCGTCGACTGATAGTCGGCGGCGAGGCAATGACACGCGGAAATTGCGGCCTGCAAATGGTACTCGCTCAACTCTGCCCCCTGGGCAGATTGTCCAAGGTGAACCATGCCGCGATCGATCAACGGGCGACTCCATTTCGACCGGTCTTGTTCCTTCAAACGCAGAATATTTCCTTCCGCGTCTGATCGGGCCGGCAGCCTGGCTGCGTCCAGCAGCATGAGTGCCACGAGCGCATGCGTGCAAGGCCGATCTGCAAGCGGGTGCTCAGTCAGCAGCGTTGCCAGCCGAATTGCCTCAGCACAGAGATCTTCTCTCACGAGATCCTCGCCGGTGGATGCCTTATAACCTTCGTTGAACATCAGATAAAGGGTCTGGAGCACACCGTCGAGCCGGGCAGAAAACTCTTCTCCGACCGGGATCTCAAACCGGATGCTGAGTTCGCGGATCCTTTGTCTCGTTCGTGTAAGCCGCTTCGCGATCGCGGCTTCCGTTGTCAGAAATGCCTTCGCGATCTCGGCGGGGCTGAATCCGCAAAGTGTCCTGAGCGCAAGCGCCGTCTGCGCCTCGAGTGGAAGCATGGGATGGCAGCACACAAAGAAAAGGCGCAACCGGCTGTCCCTGATCTCGGTGTCGAACAATGGTGCGTCTGCATCGGCAGAATCTGACGACCATCGTTCGACCGACGCGATGATTTCGGGCTGCCGGTCGCGGAAGAACTTTTCCCGTCTCAGAAGATCAAGAGCCAGATTTTTCGCTGTTTGGGTGATCCAGGCGGCCGGATTATTGGGGATGCCGTAGTAGGGCCAGGTTCGCAGCGCGCGGACAAGCGCTTCCTGAACGACATCTTCGGCCAATTGCAAACGGTCAATACCGAAAAGTCCGGTCAAAACAGAGACCAGTTTGCCCGCTTCGATTCGGAAAAAGTGCTCGGCCAGCTGGGAGACATCTCCGGACGGCGCGTAAGCGACCTCGATATGACTCTGGCTCACAAGCCTAACTGCGCTGCGTGGGCGAACTCACGGTTGACACGCTGGAACTGCGGACACTGTTCCGCCACCGGCCTGACCTCAACGATCATTCCGTACTCGAGCGCCGGGCAGCGTCTGGCGATCTGGAGCGCCTCATCGAGGTTCGTCATTTGGATCAAGAAATACCCACCAATTGCTTCCTTCGATTCTGCAAAGGGCCCATCTGCGACTGCGTGGCCTTTCTTTTTAGACACAACGCGGCCCTCGGGAATTAATGGGTGGGCAGATTTGATTTTGCCTTGTTCCATTAATTGGTCGTACCAGGTGGCCCATTGCCTCATTACCTGCTGAAGCTCTTCCGGGGAGAGTTTTGTGTCCCAATGGTTCCCGCGGAACAGCAGCATATAGTCGGATGTCGTTGTTTGTGTGGTCATATTTCTACTTCGGTTTTGATCTCTTCTCGTTCGAATTCTCCAAATATTGAAGCAATACCAGAGTGCAGCTTTAATCTAGTTCGACGACGAACGGGCCAACCGGGTTCAGGACAACTTTGCCCATAAATCTCACGACACCGTCGGCTCGTGTGATTTTCGGGCAAGAGTGCTGTCGTTTTTCAACAGCGATTTCGCGTGGTCGACAGCAGATTTTGTTTTGCCCCCCAGCATCCGGGCGATCTCGTCGATGCGGCTTTCGCCGCCAACTTCCCTCAACGTCGTCCGGGTCCGCCCCTCCGAGACAGTCTTGGTGACGGTAAATTGCCGGGACGCAGCGGCTGCGACCTGGGGCATATGGGTGATCGCGATTACCTGCCGGGTGTCGCCCAAGGATCGCATTTTTGCGCCGATTGAATGCGCTATCTCGCCGCCCACATTTGCGTCGATCTCGTCGAAAACCAGCAGACCGACAAGGTCCTGCTGAGCCAGAACAGTTTTTAACGCAAGCATGACACGCGATATTTCACCGCTGGATGCGACCGCGCGCAGCGGTTTGACCGGTTCTCCAAGGTTCGCTCCAAACAGGAACTCAACGGTCTCAAAACCGGTCACGCGAGGTTCCTCGAGTGGATCCAGGCGGATCTCGAACGCCGCCTGACCAAATCCGAGATCCTTCAAATGCAAGTGAATCGCCTTTGAAAGAGTGGCTGCCGTCTGCTTCCTGGCAGCAGCGAGCTCACTACCAAGTTTCTTCAACCGACCGGTTTCGGTCACGAGTTGAGCCTCGATTTCGCCGAGCATTTCGTCCCGACGGGCGAATTGATCGAGCCGCTCCCTCAGTTCCGCCATCAATTCGAGAAGGCCGTTTTCATCGCGCCGATGCTTGCGCTGAAGAGACTGCAATAGATTCAGTCGTTCCTCCAGCGCGTGGAGCGCTTCCGGGTCAATTTCGAGGCTCGTGCGGTAGTCGGAAATGCTTCGTTCGAATTCTTCGATCTCGATCATCGCCGATTCGTGGGCCCGGACCAGATCACGGGCAGATTCGTCGAGTCGAGCGATTTCACGCACCTGCCGCGCGATCTCGGCCAAACGTGTAAGGACCGAGTTTTCCTCCCCGGATAGTTCCTGCAACGCGGCACCGGCCGCCGCGATCAATCGTCTCGAATTCGACGCGACGCTGTAACGGGTCTGCAGCGTTTCAAACTCGGACGGTTTCAGATCTGCCGACTCGAGCTCCTGGCACTGGTGACGCCAGAGATCGAGGTTCTGATCCGTCGTCTGATCGAGCAGGTCCGCCTGTTTCTTTCGCAAGTCGCTCAACGATCGGAAAGCGGCTCGGTAGTTCTCCAGCAATTCGTGATGATCGGCGAACGCATCAACCAGAACCAATTGATGCTCAGCCGAAAAGAGAGACTGGTGATCGTGCGGACCATGCAGATCGACCAGGCCATCCCCAACCTCTTTCAGGACTCCGAGCGTCGTCAACGAGCCATTGATGAATTGCCGGCTGCCACCCGATACCGATATCATTCGCTTCAGCAACAGCTGGCCGTCTTCGCAACGATCCACGCCCTGTTCGTCGAGAAAATGATTCAAATCGGTAACGTCATTAAGCTCGAACGCCGCTTCGACTGAGCACTGGTCTGAGCCGGTCCGGATCAGGGATTTGTCCGCTCGCTCACCGAGGATCAATTTGAGAGCACCCAGGATGACTGACTTACCGGCCCCGGTTTCGCCCGTCACGACACTGAAGCCGGGGCTCAATTCCCAGTCCAGCGATTCGACCAGAGCGAGGTTCCGAATTCGTAGCAATCGTAGCGTTGCGGGCACAGACCGATTATGTAAGGGTGCAGCGGTTTTTTTCAATAGATGCTCGCAATCACATTTTTGGGTACAGGCACTTCGGCGGGCGTACCTATGATTCGCTGCGGCTGCGAAGTCTGCCGATCGACTGACCCTCGCGATCAACGGACCCGCTCCTCAATCTACGTGCAAACGGATGATTGCTCCTGGGTCGTGGATACCGGAGCCGAATTCAGGATTCAGGCGTTACGCGAAAAGATCGAGAGACTGGACGCAGTTCTGTATTCGCATGCGCATGCGGACCACGTCATGGGGCTTGATGACCTCCGGCGATTTTGCTCCGAACCGGACGCGACGATGCCGATCTACGCGTCGGCGCAGACGATGCAGGGCCTGGAAAGAGCGTTTTCGTACGCGTTCAACGGCAAGTTCAATTTTCCGGGATATTTGCGACCGGAACGCCGCATCATTGAGGGTCCGTTTAGCCTTGGGAAGACCGAAGTTCACCCGATTCGGGTTGAACATGGCAGCGCGCACGTGTTTGGCTATCTGTTTCGTCAGGAACGGCGATCGATTGTCGCCTATTTGAGCGATTGCAAAGTCGTTCATCCGGAAGGACTCAAGATGCTTGCGGGCGTCGAAACGTTAATCCTTGGGACACCCTGCCGGCGGACGCACCCGACGCACATGAACATCGGGGAGGGTCTGGCGTTCGCCAGGAGCCTGAATCCAGTGCGCACCTATCTCACCCATCTCAGCCACGATTTCGGTCACGCCGCGACCCAAAAGGAACTGCCGGATAACATCTTTTTGGCGTATGACGGGCTCCGCCTGGAGATGTGACGCCAAAGGTCATCGGCCACGTTTACTTGCGGCTTCGCGGCGCTGTGCTGCATTCGTTTTTTCGTGCACAATACCGGATAACGAAATAACATTGTTTTTTCGAGTTGTATGTCTAAGCCCGACAAAACATTTCGCTTATCCTCGTACACCTGGATTTACCGTGAGGCGTGCTGGCGGATTTCACCAACCGTCCGGGAAGCTCCGGGAACTTTAATCGACAAATGGACCGAGTTGGAGTGGCAGGCAATGTGGTATTCCGGCGCATTTGGCACGACTTTCCGAACCGTTTCGGGGTCTCTTGTCGAAATTATCCAATTCGGATTTTGGAACCGGGAACCGGGGCCGGATTTCGTTCATGGTTCGATGCGAATCGACGGCAACCAGATCATCGAGGGCGACGTTGAATTTGATATGCACGTGGCGGATTGGGAGCGGCATGGTCACTCTCAAAATCCGGCTTTTGACAACGCGATCCTTCATCTGTTCCTCCACAAAGGGGGCGCCAGGCATTTTACGCGGACAACGGCCAATCGCGAGGTCCAGCAGATCCACCTGCAAAGCGAGGTTGATCTGACGCGACTCCTCAGCCCGCCGATTGCGCACCCCGGCCGCTGTTGTGCACCCCTCAAACAGCTGCCATCCCGCACAATCGATGATCTCATCGAGACGGCCGCTCACGTACGAATGCAAAAGAAAGCAGATCAACTGCAACGGGCTGCCGCAGCACACGGTCTGGATGACGCAATCTTTCAGGCAATCGCGATCTCGCTTGGATACAAATTGAACAAGATTCCGTTTCTGGTCCTGGCGCAGCGCGCCAATCTGAAGTTGCTCCGTGAACAGGGATCCGCCGCCGAAAGCCTGCTGTTCGGAATGGCCGGTTTTCTTGAGGATAAGCGAATCAATGAGGCGTTACCTGCGGATCGAGATTATTGGCGACTTCTCTGGCGAGATTGGTGGCAGCTCAGAAGCCAATTCGCGCACCTGGTCATTCGCGAAAATCTCTGGAAATTTGGGATGACGCGACCGGGCAACCATCCGCACCGGCGCCTGGGTGCTTTGGCGGAACTGGTACGCCGCTGGAAAGAATTTCGAATGCTGACACCGCGCCTTGATTCCGCCGGCGAATGGATCGGCGCACTCTCTCACGACTTTTGGGATCATCACTTCACGCTCGGATCGCGGGCCATACCCAAACCGGTCCACCTGCTGGGTGAAGCACGTGTGAAAGAGATCCTGGCAAATGTGATCGAACCAATGCTTGTTGTAACAAACCACTCAGACTGGGAAACCTACAAGCGGATCCGTGCGGAATCGGGGAACAGACGTCTGACCATCGTGTGCAAGCGCCTGTTTGGCGAGACGGAGCGCGGCGCCGAGCACCTGCGATATCTGTATCAGCAACAAGGTTTGTTGCAGATATTCGAAGACTTTTGCCTAGCGGACACCACGAACTGCGTCGATTGCAAATTCCCTGAGATGGCCGCCAAACTTGCCGTCTAGCCCGAATCGAGATTTCAGCTGCATCCCTGCGAAGTGCCGCACTCCGTGCAGACGCCGCATGCGCCGGCACGGATTACCTTCGTACTTCCGCAATGAGAGCAGCTCATACCCATGTACATATTCTCCAGAGCGGCCTGGACCCGGTCAGCATGCAGCTGCGAAACTCCAGTCCCATTGGCAGCCAGCCCGTTTGAATTGGACCGGTTCGTCACGACGTCGATGACCTCTTTTTCCGCGGTTCTTGGCAGTTCCGCGACCGGACGATTGATCGCTTTTTTGTCGATGTCAGCGATCTCTTTCATCGGGAGGTCGGGCTGCGTACGACTGGGCGAAGTCGCTTCCTTATAACCTTTGATGAACTGGCATCCGAGCCATCGAAATATGTAATCGGTAATGCTGGTTGCATTCCGGATATCGGGGTTCTTCGTAAATCCGCTCGGCTCAAAACGCTGATAAGCGAATTTCTTCACGAGACTTTCCAGCGGCACTCCGTACTGCAATGCCAGCGAGGTCAGGGTCGCGACCGTATCCATCAGCCCGCCGATCGTGCTCCCTTCTTTCGCCATCTGGACGAACAATTCTCCCGGTTGCCCATTCTCGTACAGTCCAACTGTAATATACCCTTCATGCCCTGCGATCTCGAATTTGTGCGTGAGCGAAAACCGCGTGTCCGGCATCCGGCGGCGAGAGGGCAGCTCGATCTCGGCCCGGAGCGACGCGACTTGCTTTTCGAGGTCCGCGATCCGGTCCTGAAACACCTCAGAGCCGGCGTCGACTCCGGAACCCATGTCCTTCGTCTTTTTGGTGTTGAGCGGTGCAGACCGTTTTGACCCGTCGCGGTAGATCGCGACGGCTTTCAGGCCAAGGCGCCAACCTTCGATGTAGGTGCTCATGATCTCTTCGACGGTCGCCTGGCTCGGCAGGTTGACCGTTTTCGAGATGGCTCCACTCAAAAAAGGCTGGCACGCAGCCATCATGCGCAGATGCCCTAGATAATGGAGGCTCCGCTCACCCTTGAACGGCTTGAACGCACAATCAAAAACCGGCAAATGCTCGGCATTGAGCCCGCTCTTGATCACCTGCTGGCTCTCCGGGACCACGACATCTTCGATCGTGTCGTGTTCGTTGATATGCGCCAGGATCTGCTCGATCTGCTCCGGAGCGTAGCCGAGCTTTTCGAGTGCCGGCCGCACCGTCTGGTTCACAATCTTAAGCATCCCGCCACCGGCCAGGAGCTTATACTTTACGAGCGCAATATCCGGTTCGATGCCCGTCGAGTCGCAATCCATCAGGAACCCGATCGTTCCAGTCGGCGCCAGAACAGTGACCTGTGCGTTACGGAACCCATTCGCAAAACCAACGCGAACAGCCTCGTTCCATACCTGTTTTGCATCCTCTTTAAGGGAGCCGAATTCGATCGAGTCTTCGATTTGATCGCAATACTGCCGGTGCAACCGGATCACCTCCCGCATGGAATCCACATTGTCCGGGGCCAGCGTCCGGGAGAACCCGGTTGCCTTCGCGTTATGATAGCCTGGGAAGGGCCCTATTGCGGAGGCTGTGCGCGCACTCTGGAGATACGCTTCTCCGGTCATGATAGCCGTAATCGAACCGGCTAACGCGCGCGCTTCATCCGAATCGTATCCGTGGCCGTAGCTCATCACAAGGGCCCCGAGGTTTGCAAAGCCAAGACCCAGAGTTCGAAAGATGTGACTGTTCTCGGCGATCTCCTTTGTCGGATAGCTGGCGTTGTCGACCAGAATCTCCTGCGCCGTGATAAAAACACGGACGGCTGACTTGAATCGTTCGCTGTCGAACGCTCCGTCGGCCTTCTTGAACTTCATTAAGTTCAGAGACGCAAGGTTGCACGCCGTATTATCCAGGAAGAGGTATTCCGAGCAGGGGTTGGTCGAGTTCTGGCGGGCTGTCCCTTTGCACGTGTGCCACCTGTGAATTGTCGAATCGAACTGCATTCCCGGGTCGCCGCAAATGTAAGTCCCCTCTGCAATCTTTCGCAGCAAGGCGCGCGCATCCTTTTTCTCGCACTGCTTTCCGGTCAGGACGGTGCGGGTCCACCACTCTTTGCTGTCGATCGCGGCTTGCATGAAGTCGTCGCTCGCCCGCACCGAGAGATTTTCGTTCTGGTACATGATCGAACCGTACGCATCGCCGTTGTAGCTCCCGTCGTATCCTTGCTCGATAAGCGCCCAGGCCTTCCTCTCTTCCTTGGACTTCGCGTCGATGAACTCTTCAATGTCCGGGTGCCAATCTTTCAGCGTATTCATCTTGGCCGCGCGCCGTGTTTTGCCACCGCTCTTAACGACGTTGGCAACTTGATCGTACACGCGCAGGAACGAGAGCGGCCCGCTTGGGCGGCCGCCGCCACTCAGTTTTTCGCGGGTGCTTCGCAATGTCGAAAGGTCGGATCCGGTACCGCTCCCGTACTTGAACAGCATCGCCTCGCTGGCCGCCAGACGCATGATGTCTTCCATCGTATCGTCCACGGACTGGATAAAGCACGCGGAGGCTTGTGGATATTCGTATTGCGTTGGCGCACGTTCGGCTTCGCCAAGGCGGCGATTATAATAGTAGTTGCCCTTGCCGGCCTCTTTGCCAACGCCGTACTGTTGGTAGAGCCCAACGTTGAACCAGACCGGACTGTTGAACGCGCCATGCTGGTTGACGCACAGCCAGGTCAGGTCGCCGCAAAATGCGTCTGCGGACGCGCGATCGGCGAAATATCCATCTCGGATTCCCCAATCCGAGATCGTCTTCGTGACGCGATGAATCAGCTGGCGAACCGAATTCTCACGGCCACCCGCGTACGGATCGGTGCCATTGGCAATGTCGCCATAGAAATATTTCGACACAGCAATCTTTGTAGCCAGCGCACTCCAGGTTTTCGGGACTTCCACATCTTCCTGGCGAAAGATGACTTTTCCGCTGTCGTCGGTGATCTCGGCGACCCGGCGCTCCCACTCGATCTCATCAAACGGAGATCGCCCTTCTTGGCTGAAATATCGTTCAAATTTCAGCCCACTCCTCTTCTTGTCGCGCGAGCGAGCTGAGCGAGCGCGCACCTTCAAATCACTGGTTCGGACACCGGCTTTCAATTTAATCATCTCGGGGCCTCTTTCTGAAAATTGGTTTCCGCTGATTACAACCTGTTAATAAGCATCCATGACGCGCCAAAATCCTGTCGGTAACTTGTGATTTGTTGAGGATAAGTGCCCCTCTATCCCACTATATAGCACAAGCGTCGTCCATTAAACACTAGATCTTGTGTGCAGCAAGAAAAAAGCGCCATCGGCAGAAGAATTTTTCGCTGGTTCTCTTCCGCCAGTTGAACGCCGGATTCAAGCACAAAAAAGGCGGCCTAGGCGGCCGCCTGATCCGGTCAGGGTCAACGCGATCCCGGTTACCGCACCAAAACCCCTCTGACGTCCGGTTTGGCGGTGGTGTTTGTCGCCATTAATCGACGATCATCGGCGAGGTCCTTCACGGCACGAATGATTCCTTTGTCTACGACGGCGACTTCCGTGCCGGTCGTAATCCAGTTAAAGACCTCAATCACGTCACTGGATGCCATCCGAATGCAGCCGTAACTGGCCTTTTTGCCGAGCGTATCCTCCTGAGGCGTACCGTGAATGTAGATACATCGGTGGTAGGCGTTCTTGTTCGCGTACTCAAGTCCGCGCAGCCAGATGATCCGACTGACGATCGGATCCCTGCCGGGCGCATTCACTGAGAGAACCTCCCCTGTAAATCGGCGACCTTCGAAAACGCCGCCATAGGGAACTGTTCCACCGATTTTTGTCGCAACCGCCAGATGCCCGGTCGGGGTGCACCAACTGCCGAGCGAGTCCCCTTCCCCATATCGAGATGTGGAAATTTTATATGTCTTGTAGACTTTGCCATTTACCAGTACCGCCAATTTCTGCTCCGGAATACTGACAACGAGTTGTGTTTCAACGAGCGGAGCCGGCGTTGGCGCGGGCGTCGCGGCGACCACCGCCGCGGGATTTTGCGGTGAAGCCACCGGGACCGGAGATGTCGACGGAGTCGGACTCTGCGCGCGGCAGAGCGTGACAATCCCGGCCAGCAACACAGTCATTACATATTGTTTTCCCATCGCTTTATTACACCACAGAAATATCCCTCTGATTCCATTGGGAGCGCATGAAACGTTGCCAAATCGAGCCAAACGCTACGTAGGCAAACCCCATCTGAAACAACATTAAAAACGGTACTGACAGAAATTCCCGCGTTTGAAAAGCATGAAATACAAAGTAGCTAAAGTAGAGCGCGAACGTAAACTCGATCAGCGGAATCACTGTTCGCACGGCAGAATAGCGTCTCTTGTCCCACTGTTGCTTGGCCATTTCAATTCCATATTTCGGCGTTCGGCAGAAGTCTGAACTGCGATTGAAGACAGCCTCCAGAACGGCGCGGGCATTGTTGATCGACAGCCCGATTCCGAGCGCGAGAACGAAAGGAAAGAATAAAATTTCCCGTTTCCAATCTTTCGGATAAAGCTCGCGTTGAGCACAAAGGTAAAACACCGTGGTCGACACGGTCGTTGCCGCAAAAATCGGCAGATCGACGAGCATCATTCGAACCACGCCGCCCGTTGACGCAATCGCCGCGGCCGAGGATGGATGCAAAAGCACGCAGAGACAGGCTAGCAGCAGGTACGCGAAGTTGGCAGTCAGATGCGCCGTGGCTTCGACCTTTATGAACAAAGGCAATTTACTGCTCCAAATACGGGGCAGAACCTTTTTGCATGTCTGAACTGAGCCCTTGGTCCAGCGATGCTGCTGCGATTTGAACCCGTCGATGTCGACTGGGAGCTCCGCCGGCGTCACAATGTCTGCCAGAAATATAAACTTCCAGCCGCGCAGCTGCGCCCGATAGCTCAAGTCGAGATCTTCTGTCAGTGTATCGTGCTGCCAACCGCCGGCTTCGCCGATGCAGCGCTTCCGCCAAAGGCCGGCTGTTCCATTAAAATTGAAGAATCGCCCGGTCCGGCTTCTGGCTGTCTGCTCAAGTACAAGATGTCCGTCCAGCAGAATCGCCTGAGCGCGCGTCAGCCAGGAATAGGAACGGTTGATGTGACCCCACCGGGTCTGGATCATCCCAACCTTCGGGTCGCAAAAGTAGTGGATGCAATCGTTCAGGATGCTTCGCGGCGGAACAAAATCGGCATCCAAAATGAAAAAGAATTCGCCCCTGGCCTTCTTGAATCCGTTGTCGAGTGCACCGGCTTTGAACCCGATCCGATTCCGGCGCCGAAGCACGATCGCATCAAATCCCTGGTTCTGAAGATTCGCGACAACGCGGTCCGTCATGTCGCGCGTTTCGTCCGTCGAATCATCAAGGACCTGAATCTCAAGTTTCTCTTTTGGATAGTCGAGTTCCCTGATGGCCTTCAAGAGCCGCTCAACCACGTACACTTCGTTGTATATCGGAAGCTGAACCGTCACCACGGGCAGGACCTCAAAGTTTGAAACCGCTTCAGGTTTCCGATGCCTGTTCTTGAAGAAAAGATAGAGGATGGCGTAGCGATGG
>CAZMNG010000007.1:0-5740 GCA_964567505.1 uncultured Chthoniobacterales bacterium | reverse complement strand
AAACCACAACGAAATAGCAAATTGTCCAAACGTACATCCCGACGTGTCCATGCATATTAGTCAGTGATTTACAGAGGGTTAAGGCCTGCGAATCCCCGCGTCATGATGCCCGTTTGCCTTTGTTGGTCAAGAGGAAATCCATCTCATAACATCTCTGGCCAGACGACCACAAAGAGGATAAACTCGTGCCAAAGGGGGATATTGATCGGATTGTCGCCTTCGATTTCTGCCACATTCGTCGTCGTTTTTAGTTTCGCTGCCGCCGAACTCATCGAAGCTCAGGAGGATTCGGATCTCACGTCCGATCCCCATTTCCGCGAGGAACTTGGCGTCAATCAATACACAACCCCGTCGATCGAGGAGCTATTTAATGCGTTGGACGCCCTCAAGCCAATTCCTTTCCAGGAACTGACCCGGCCTCCCCGCGCCATTCGGCTCGATAACCGTGTAAAATTTGCTCTCAGCTTTGGCGTTTTGATCGGAGACGCCTTTCTAGCGGTTGAGGCGGAGGATAATAAAGAAATGGAGCCGCTCGGCCGGGAACTGCTCCGTCGAGCCAAAGGCCTCGGCGTCCAGCAACGTGTGAGCCGCCATAGCAAAGAACTGCTCGATCTAGCCAAGGAATCCAACTGGACCGGTTTGCGCAAAGAGCTCATCGTCACGCAAAAGGATGTCGAAAAGGCGATGCTCGATTTGCGTGACGAAGAAATGGCGCACCTCATCAGTCTTGGCGGATGGATTCGCGGGCTGGAGATTGGCGCAGCAAGCGTCGCCACCGATTTTTCACCTGAACGCGCCGAAAAACTCCGCGAACTGGACCTGCTTGACTACTATCTGCAGCGGCTCGACACACTTTCAACTCCGTTGAAGTCGCTGCCGCTAATCGCACAAATTACGGCGGGGCTGACTCAGGTTCGCCAGAAGCTGAGTCAGCCCCAGCAAATATCGCAGGAAGATGCGGCCGCGATCCAGGCGATCGCCCGAAACTTGATCGCATCAATCCAAGGCGATAATGCAAACGCGGCGCCAGGCAATTCGGACTAGCCTGCAATAATCACCTCCTGCGGAGGCAGGACCGAGGCGATGAGCTCATTGTTCCTGCGCATTGCGGCGCTGCCGGGACGCGCCGGCAGAGCGAGGCAATCGGTGAAAGATCGGGCCGTTGCGGTTCCGGCGTAAAAACATTTACAATTTATGTTTTTTCCTGTTGTGCATAATCATAACATGTGTTATTTCTGTTTTCATCATTGGGTATGAACCGCGACGTAGAACCTAATCCGCCAGCTCCATCGATGGTGAAAGCCGTTGACGAGATGATTCGAAATTTGGAACAGATTTCGGCGGATCCATCCATCATCGGGAAATGCCCCGGGTTGCCAGGGGTCGTTCTCGACAAAATCCTGGCGACCTGCGTCGATCGCGACGGGCCTGAGTACGCGAAGGTCGCGCGCGACTACGAATCGTTGCGGGCGGACTATCTCAAGGCGCTCGTCATGCACCCGGTTGGGCGCGCTTTAGCCGCGCTGGCCGTTGGATCTTCCGGAGTCGAACTCATGGAACGCGGCCGGCCTCCGGCCACCGTGGCGGAAGTGCGTTCCCGACGCGCAGGGCAAACACGCAGTCGGCGCCAATCGTTCAATTGTCATCATATCGTGCCGAAGAGCGTTCGCCCGCATACCGACACCGTCTCGATTAATCATCCGACCAATTTCGTGGTTGCAAAAACCACCAGGCGTGGTCTGGATCAATCGGAAAACCCGCATCATCTCTGGCACAGCCTCTTTCTTCATCCCCAGACCCATAACGCGCCGGCGGAACCGCACCCGGTGTACGTGATCCGGCCGCTGTTCCCGTTTTATCCGCCCATCACGCAGGGGTTCCGCAGTGTCGAGGAACTGCGGAGCAAGCTCGCACAACTCGGGGCTCCAACTCTTCCGGAAGTTTGGGAGAATCGGATTCTGGAATTTTCGAAAGCGACACAACACAAAGCGTATTCCGTTCCGAAAGAATTCCATGAGATCACGCGATTGTTCGGCGATCTTTACAAGAACCTCAATAAAGACCCGGAATTGAACCGGCAATTGCGAGCAAGCCTTGCCGAAAAAGCGAGCCGGCTAGCAGCGGACTTTTTACCAGCCGGCGCCTACCTGAACGGAAAACAGCTTCCTGCCAATCACACCATAAAAACCATAGTCCCCATTATCGCGTCTCAACAAAAGCTCGAAACGGTCGTTAAACCAAGCGCAACGACCCGAAAACGCCAAAGCCGAAAACTCGTCACGACTCAACCCCAACCGCAACTTAATCCGCAAAAGGTATAGACCAATGCCTCTTAACCGACGTTATATCAAAGAACTAAGCGACATGTTCGTCGATGACCTGACACGGTCTGACTATTACCGCCAGCTGGATGCGCCCCAAAGGCACGACCTCGATGACCGGCTCAGATCGGAAGCGGAACAGGGCTACTTTCCGTTGGTACCGGGCGCCGAAAATCAGGACCTCGCGCGACTCGCATTCGCACTGGCGGATGAACTCAATATCCGGCTTCCCGAGACCTTGGTTGATATCCTGCGGCAGATCGACGGTTTCGTGGCGAACGGGGTGACGTTGTATGGGGTCGATGGAGATCTTCGCGACGATCAGTTTGATGCGGTTCCCGGTCTCGTGGCGGAAAACTCGTATCACTGGGCGAGTTACCCGGAAACCATCGAGAAATATCTGTTCATCGGCGACGCAGATCTTTGGCATTTCGCGATTGAACTGGGTACGGGAAATCCGGTTGTGCTCCACAAAGGAACACTGACAGAGGCGCACCGGTTCGCGAGTCTGGAAGAACTGGTCGATGACATGCTCCACCAGGCGCTCGGCTATTTTGACGACACGCCAGAGTATCTGGAAGCCGACTCAACCGATTACTCGGCGGGGTTCCACTTCTCGCGCAGCTAATTTCGCGCGCTGCAAATTGCACGGAGGCGAATTCATCATTATGGACCCAATCGAAAATCTTCTAAAGGACCCGGAGCCAGTCCGCAGCGACCACCTGGTCAGCCCTGTTTTTGATTCGACGCGCCTGTTAGAAAAGGATGTCTGGCAGGAAGCATTCAAACAACTGGATGCGTTCGCGGAATCCAACGCCAGTCCCGGTCTCCCATTGGAGCAGCAGCAATATCTGCGAGATCTGAGCGTTGACCGCTTCCTGCACGCAACGTTCGAACGGGAGCTTGTGCTGCTGCAAACCTGGCTCCGCAAAAATCGCCGGCATCCGGAAGCGCAAAACGTCATCGCATTCCTGGAAAGGAAGGAACAGCTTGGACCGATCGACTGGGTCGAACAGCAGGAGTTGCTGTATGTCTGGGCCCTGCGAAACGAACGGGACGAGCTGGCGACTTCCATTCTTGGGTGGCGACTACTTTGCGAGGAACTCGCCGACTCGTTGCTTGCGTGGTCGGCAGAGAACGACGGGGGTCTGCGCGCGCGAGTGATCCGATTTTGGCAGGATTCGCGCGGGTTTTATCCGCAAAATCGATTGAGGATATGGGCGATCCGATTTCTCGAAGACGCGCGCGCACCGCAAGTTCTTCTCTGGGAACAGGCAGTCAACCGTGTGATTCTGGAAACGCGTCCCGAACTGTTGATCGGAATCCGGTAAGATCGTATGGATAACCCTTTCGATCGCCCGCCGATCAATGTGAGCCAGTCGCTCGTTGAGGGCCCACTGCCAGCCTGGAGGAAGGACTATCTCGCAGCCGTGTCACCGGCGACTCCTCACAAAACGCGCCTGCTGGAGAGTCTGCGCACTGGCGAGGACCCTACGATCCGGGACGGCGTAAACCTTGCACTGGGTCATCTGCTCGACCCGGAATCGCCAAAAGATGGCTCAGGCAGAACCGCCTTTCTCGTTCATGACGGCACCGGGACCGGTAAATCGTTTCAAGCCATCCTCGCCGCAAAAGCGATGGCTCACGAAACAGGAGAGCCGGCTCTGCTGATTACAAGAGCCAATCTGCTTCCCCCTCTCTGGCGTGATCTGGATCGGCTCGGACTGGACGGATCACAAATTAAAATTGTTGCACTCGAAGAGTTGGGACCATTTCTAAAAGAGACGCAGACGCAACGGCAACGGTTTTCGGTTACAATCGTAGACGAGGCACAGGATTGCCGGCTGCCGGAAGTGCGCAGACTTCTCGACAAAGTTCCGTCCATGCGGCAACTTTTTTTTAGTGCCACCCCATTTCATAACACTAATGAGTTCTGTTATTTCAAGTCCAAGTTGACCGGAAAACCGATTCCAGAGGTCAAAAGTGAACTCACATCGAAACCGGACGTTCTGGCGGCCGTGTCGGAACAGATTAAACAGATCACGGCGGCCGGAGCAATGGTGCAACGCGAGTTTCCCTTTTTCGGGTCGGTTCTGCCCGCGGAGACGGTTCCGTTCCGAGCCGAGTCGCATACCGTCGAGACGCAACTGATCGAAGGGTATGCCCGGCTGATCAGGGACGCCGACGTCCCCCGGCAACGCAGGTTGGTGGAAGATCTCAACTTGGAATTAAATACTGCGTCGGACGCGACGAAGGTCGCCGCAATCTTCCAGCGCACGCTGGAGGCGCTATCGCAGAATAAGAAGGTTATCGTGTGCGGGGACGATGTCCCGACGGCTTCGCGGATTCTAAAAGATGGAGACGGACTACCAAAGGAGACCCCGGGCTTGCTTTCGGCGATGAGAGCCACGTTGGCGACTCACGGAATCGAGTGCTCGTGCCTGCGGGCATTTCCCGCAGGCAGCGAATCGATACCCGCTTTGGCCAGAGAACGGGCTGGGATCGAAGAACAGAACTCGGAACAAATGGCTCGCTTTGTCGATGGCGCCTACAGAACCAACGAGGTTGGTCAAAGATTCGAAGTTCGAGGATCGGATAACCGCCCGGTTTACGCTCCTAGTCTGACAAAAGTCATCCTCATGCCCTATTCCCAGGCGGCGGGTTGGCCCGAGCTAAATCAACGCTTCTGTTCGGCGCCGGAAGTCTCCATCATTTTGACGCCGACGGCGAGTGCGGACCAATTCATGCAAGCGATCGGGCGCGGTAGTCGTCGGAATAGCCAGGGTCCTACTGATGTCCAACTGGTTGCAAACGACAGTCGCGCCGATTGCCGGCGGCTGGCTCAATTGTTAGGCGGGTTGCAGTTCATTGCGGCAACTGGCTCTCCGGCGGTCGCACCTTTCGTCAAACTCACCGCTGATCTCCTGGAAAAAGCGTCAACTCAACGAGCATTGCGAGATCAGCGTTTGATTCAATTGCAAAAGAGCCAACGGCTACGAAGTGCTCGCATCTTGGATCCGAACTGTTTTCGATCCGCTTCACGGCCGCCTGGAGTGCGGCAATAGAAGCCGGAGAATTCTGGGTGCGAGTGAATCGGAAGCCGCGTTTTGGCGAGTACGAGTGCGACCTACGATTAGCCTGAAATCCTTCGCCGCTAACCCCGACCCGGCCTAAGCCGGAGCGGAGCCTGGAGTTTGGACATTTTCAAGGGCCACAAGCGGCCTTCGACCCCGCTCAGGCCTAGCGTTTCCCGAAGAGGCGTGAATTTTTGCTTGAGGCCGCAATGGTTTGAACCATCGGTCGTGTAGCGGCAGCTCCGTAGGAGCGTGATCTGTATAGCTGCCACGCCAAAAAATTGCGATACGCTCCGTAGGAGCGGCATCGCGGCTAATACCTCTGGTTCTATACACTCATAACCA
>CAZMNG010000006.1:6357-17990 GCA_964567505.1 uncultured Chthoniobacterales bacterium | reverse complement strand
ATGGGTTATCGCGTCGAATTGCCTAACGAGCGGCTAACGGCGAAATTTACAGACGATTCAATTCTCTTTCTTACGCCGGAACTAACCGGCCCGTCGCAAACGCAAAACTCCGGAATCGTCGGCGAGAGCGTCAACCTCACGGTCGAGCATCTTCAGGAAACCCGCCCCTCCACCGTTCTCTATAACCTCACAAGCTATTTGCTCTATACAAAGTGGCGCGATCCCGGCGAAGAGGCGCAACTCCACCTGTTTGGTCAGCTCAAGCGAATCGTGAAGGAGTGGCTCGACACACGCCTGATTTGCAGGGGCGATACCTACTCGGCGCAAATCCTGTATCGCAACCTTGCCGACATGGCCAGTGAACGCATCACGGCGGCGATTACCAAAGGCACCGAAGACAGAGCGCCCATCAAGGTTCTCCTTGATCCGTACAATCCGGTTGGCTCTACCAGCCACGTCAACTTCACAACATCTAAAACCAACCGTTGGGAGACCGACTCACGGCGCTGTCACATCAACTGGGTAATTCTCGACAGCGACTGGGAAGCAGAGTTTTGCCGTGTGGCCGAAAAGCATCCGCGCGTTCGGGCCTACGTCAAAAACCACAATCTCGGCTTCGATGTGCCTTACCGTCACGGCTCGGAGAGCCGCATCTACCGACCCGACTTCATTGTCCAGGTCGACGACGGCCACGGCGACGACGATCTGCTCCATCTGGTCGTCGAGATAAAGGGCTATCGTCGCGAGGATGCGAAAGACAAAAAACTTGCAATGGAGAGCTACTGGGTCCCTGGTGTCAACAGGAGCGGAAAATTTGGCCGCTGGGCTTTTGCCGAATTTACTGAGGTCTATGGCCTCGACGCCGACTTCTCCGGCAAGATCAATGCAGAATTCAGCAGGATAATCGAATTGTCCGCAGCTGTGGGACAACTAGAGATGTGGATCCCATCCGCCTATCTTGAGAGAGAGTTTGGTACTGATTCTAGATGGCCCAAACTTGGCACGCTGATCGCCAAGACGATCTTGTCGACCGAAGACCACTCCTTCCCGCTCGCACGGCTCGATGAGGTCGCTTCATCTGCGCAAATAGGCGCAGATGAAGCGCTCGCTGGGCTATCTGTACTATCGCGTGAGCCCGATGGCCCGTTAAGGTTGGAACTGACGGGTGACTCTAGTACAAATCGATACGTTGCGTTCTCAGAACTAAGTGAAAGGCTTCTTGCTTGGTGGAAGAAGAAAGAGATCTCTGATTCTGAATGGAGAGCTTGGGCCTCTGAGGTCAAGGTCAGATGGGTACTTCGTAAGGAGGCATCGAAATAGCATGGAGGTCCCATCCGGAAGTGTTTTAGATCTTGCGAATCGGATTATGAAGAAATCACCAGAACTGCTGGATCTTTTCACCGCTGAGACTGAGCAGGAATTCGAAGTCGCGTTTGATAAGTGGCTTGAGCGTGCCATTATCGGCCTGGAAACCAACAAGCTTAATTTCCAAGAAATGAAGGAGGTTGGCCTCACAGGTGCATTGGCACTTGCTCTGAACATGCCTGGAATAGACGTTCACCAGGAACCCAACAGCAATGGTCACGTCGATCTCCTGATCGAAGTCTGGCTTGGGGTTCGTACGTGGCGAAAACTCGGCGAGGCGAAGGTCTACGACGGACCCGATTACCATATCGAAGGTTTGAAGCAACTGCTGGGTCGCTACACGACCGGCAGGGAGACTCGGGGAGTTCTGATTGAATACGTAACAAAGGCAAACATCGCCGCACTAATGAAGAAAGTCCGCGACCGAATGGACGAGCTGCTCCCAGAGTCGCAGACCGGAGCCTGCGCTGATCATTCGCTCAAATGGTCGTTTCTCTCGAAGCATAACCATTCTTGCGGAGAGAACCTGGAGGTTGGCCATATTGGCTGCAATTTGTTCGTTTCCGACAGTAAGGTTGCACAATGAGCCAAACGACGAGACCGCGGAAGCAAGGATCGAAGAAAACGATTGAGTCATTGATCCACAAGGACGCGTCGCGCAAAAACATTCCCACGGCCGAGTATCAATCGGTAATGCGCGCCGAGGAACTGTCCCCGATCCGCGTCGCGTACGAGCGGCGGAATCGGGATCTGGATCCGCAATTGGTCTGGCGCGGTAAAGATGAGCAGGACTGGTCCGACCTGGTGGTTCCAGCGCCGCCGCTCTATATCCAGGAGAAGGTCCATCCCAAAGTTTTGATCGACGATCTCGAACGGCAGACAAAGGCTGGAAACGCAGCCGTCGAACCCCAGTTCGACCTCTTCGCCAACTTTAATGGCCTGCCCAACGAGGCGGCGCGGACGGAGTTTTACCAGCATGATGCGCACTGGGCGAACCGCATAATCCTGGGCGATAGCCTGCAGGTGATGGCGTCGCTGGCAGAGCGCGAGGGGCTGCGCGGCAAGGTTCAATGCATTTACGTGGATCCTCCCTATGGGATCAAGTTCAACTCGAACTTCCAGTGGTCTACAACCAGCCGGGATGTGAAGGACGGCAACGTCGAACACATCACCCGTGAACCGGAGCAGGTGAAGGCATTCCGCGACACGTGGCGCGATGGAATTCACTCGTACCTGACCTACTTGCGGGATCGGTTGAGCGTAGCGCGCGATTTACTTGCGGAGTCGGGGTCCGTCTTTGTTCAAATCGGTGATGAAAACGTCCACCGGGTAAGAAGCTTAATGGACGAAATCTTCGGCGAGGAGAACTTTCTCTCGCAGGTCAATGTAGTCAAGACCTCTGGGCTTGCTGCTGCTGATCGATTGAGTGCTTCCACCGACATGATCCTGTGGTATGCAAGGGCCAAAGCATCGTCCAAATATAGGCAACTCCTCATCGAGAAGGACCTTAGTACATCAGATGGCGTGATGTATCGATATATTCGGGACGAAGCTGGAACGCCCAGTAGAATCTCCGGCGGCGACCTAGCAGATCCAGGGATGGCGTACCGATTGGATAACATCACCAAGCCTGGTCCGGGTAGCAAATATCAGGTTGAGTTCAATGGGCGCATCTACGAGCCCGGCGCTCGCTGGTGGGGAACAACAGAGCCCGGCATGAGAAGAGTTAAGAAAGCGTCGCGGCTGGCGGCGTCCGGAAATACAATCTCCTTCTTTCGTGCGTGGCTCGACTATCCTGTTGCACCGCTAAACAACCTATGGACAGATACGGCTAGTGGCGGCTTCCTTGAGCAGAAGATATACGTCGTCCAAACCACTGAGAAAATCGTCCAGCGGTGTATTCTCATGGCCACAGATCCCGGAGATCTGGTCCTTGATCCTACTTGCGGTTCGGGGACAACCGCTTATGTCGCCGAGCAATGGGGCCGACGGTGGATCACGATTGACACCTCGCGTGTCGCACTTGCGCTCGCCCGTGCCCGCATCATGGGAGCACGCTTTCCCTACTACCTGCTCGCAGACAGTCCAGAAGGGCAAGGCAAGGAAGCGGAGCTTCAGGGCAAGGTTCCCTCCGTGGCGCCTACCCGTGCCAGCATCCGTCAAGGCTTCGTTTATCAACGCGTCCCACACATCACTCTCAAGTCCATCGCCAACAATGCCGAAATCGATGTGATCTGGGAGGACTACCAGACCCGGCTCGAGCCGCTTTATGAGCAGTTAAACGCTGCACTCGGCAAGAATTGGCGAGAGTGGGAGATTCCACGCGAATCCGACATGAAGTGGTCTGCGAAGGTCAAGCAGCTCCACGCGGCATCCTGGGAGCAGCGTATCGCCCGGCAAAAGGCGATCGACGCCTCCATTGCCGCCAAGGGGGAGTTTGAGTATCTCTACGACAAACCCTACGAGGACAAAAAGACGGTTCGCGTCTCTGGTCCCTTTACGGTTGAAAGCCTTTCGCCGCATCGCGTCCTGGCCGTCAATGAAGATGAAGAACTCATCGAGACCTCTGATTTGAGTGCCGCCGACACGCGGGACGCTCAGGACTTTGCTCAGATCATTCTCGATAACCTGAAAACCTCTGGCGTTCAGCAAGCACACAAGCAAGACAAGATTTCCTTCACCACCCTTGCGCCGTGGCCAGGCAACTACCTCTGCGCCGAGGGGCGTTTCGCTGAGTATGACGGTAGCGAAAAGCGAGCCGGCATTTTCATCGGCCCAGAGTTTGGCACCGTCACGCGCGAGGACTTGGTTGCCGCTGCACGCGAGGCCGGAGACGCAGCTTTCGACGTGCTAATTGCCTGTGCATTTAGCTACGACGCGCACTCCGCAGAGTTTAGCCAGTTAGGTCGGATCCGCGTGCTGAAGGCACGTATGAACGCCGATCTGCATATGGCCGAAGATCTGAAGAATACTGGCAAGGGAAACCTTTTCGTCATCTTTGGCGAACCGGACATTCAAATTCTCGATACGCGCAACAGCCAGATCCAAGTAAAAGTGAATGGAGTGGATGTGTTCCATCCCAGCACGGGCGAGGTGCGTAGCAATGGACCGGATGAAATTGCTTGCTGGTTTATTGACACCGACTACAACGAAGAGAGCTTCTTCGTGCGGCACGCATACTTCCTCGGAGCGAACGATCCGTACAAGGCGCTGAAAACGACTTTGAAGGCTGAGATCAACGAAGAAGCTTGGGAGTCGCTGCATAGCGACACCTCTCGCCCGTTCGACAGGCCTGAATCAGGACGTATCGCCGTAAAGGTGATCAACCACCTTGGCGACGAAGTCATGAAGGTATTTCGAGTGAAGCCATGAAGGTCATCGTGATTCGACAACCTTGGGCCTGGCTTATTGTCAGGGGCTTTAAGGATATTGAGAACCGGACGTGGGCAACACGCTATCGCGGTCCATTGTTCATACAGGCAAGCGCACACCGGCCCTCCGCGCGCGAGATGCGAGATTTTCGTGAGTATGCCAGAAAGCGAGGCGTCATCCTGCCCGAGGAGTTTGAGTTTGGTGGAATTGTCGGCAGCGCGAGACTGGATCGCTGCGTTCGCAAAAGCCGCAGCAAATGGTTCATTGGTCCTGTGGGATGGGTGCTCTCGAAGCCTAAGCGCCTTCCGTTCACGCCCCTTAAAGGCCGGCTCGGTCTGTTTGATCCAACGCCGAGACTACTTAACAAGCTCGGGTCAACGCGATAGCGGAGTTGGCGCATGGAATTCCGAATTGCAGACACGTTCACGGACAGCCTGGGCCGCCTGACAGGAGAAGAACAAAAGGCAGTAAAAACGGCCGCGTTCGATCTGCAAGTGAATCCTGCCCATCCTAGCCTGCAATTCCACAAACTGGAAAAAGCCAAAGACCAGAATTTCTGGTCCATTCGCGTCAGCCGCGATCTTCGCATCATTGTTCACCGCACAGGGACCAGCCTCCTACTTTGCTACGTCAACCACCACGATGAGGCTTACCAGTGGGCTGAACGCCGGCGCTTGGAGACACACCCGAAGACAGGGGCTGCCCAGTTGGTCGAAGTTCGTGAACGCGTGCAGGAAATCGCGGTTCCGAAATACGTGGAAACAGAAGAGCCTGCTCCGAAGCCGCGCGTGTTCCATAACATCTCTGAGGGCACGCTGCTTACCTACGGCGTTCCGCCGGAATGGGTGCCGGAGGTCCTCAATGCAACCGAAGACAGCCTTCTGGAAATCGCAGGTCACCTCCCAGCAGAGGCAGCCGAAGCTTTGCTGAATCTGGCCACAGGTATTCGCCCGCCTGCGCCCGAGCATGTGACTCCAGGTGCCGATCCGTTCGAGCATCCCGATGCTCTGCGCCGCTTCCGCATCATGAGGAACATCGAGGAACTCGCACTGGCCCTCGACTATCCGTGGGAACGTTGGGCAGTTTTCCTCCATCCCGAGCAACGGAGGCTGGTAGAGAAAAACTTCAATGGCCCGGCGCGGGTTTCGGGAGCAGCGGGCACCGGTAAGACCATCGTAGCCCTGCACCGAGCTGCGCATCTAGCGCGAACGAATCCAGACGCGCGCGTGCTACTGACGACTTTCTCCGAGCCCTTGGCAAATGCGCTTCGAGCGAAGCTGCGCCTGTTGCTTACTGGCGAACCTCGTTTAGGCGAGCGCATCGAGGTGTATTCGATGAACGCCATTGGCCGTCGTCTCTACGAACTGAACATCGGTAAGACGCGGATCGCGACTGACTCGCAGATTGCCGAACTCATGAAGAAAGCCTCGAGCAAGGTTAGCGATCACAAATTCTCGCTCCGGTTCCTTATCACCGAGTGGGAACAGGTTGTGGATGGTTGGCAATTGGACTCTTGGGAAGAGTATCGCGACGTAAATCGCCTTGGCCGGAAGACTCGGCTCCGCGAGCAGCAACGAAAGCTTTTGTGGTCCATCTTCGAGGCGATGCGATCCGGTCTGCGAGAACAGGGCTCTATCACGAGAGCTGGTATGTTCAATGTTCTGGCTCAGCATTATGGGGATGGAGCCGCACTGCTCTTCAACTTTGCGGTCGTCGACGAAGCGCAGGATACGAGCATCGCGCAAATTCGGTTCCTTGCGGCCATCGGCGCAAGCCGGCCCAATGGTCTCTTTTTTGCTGGCGATTTGGGCCAGCGAATCTTCCAACCGCCCTTCTCATGGAAGACTGCTGGGATTGATGTCCGAGGACGTTCGAACACACTGAAAATCAACTACAGAACTTCACATCAAATCCGGTCTCAGGCGGATCGCTTGCTCGATCCACAATTGGCAGACGTAGACGGTAACCTCGAAGAGCGGAAAGGGACAATCTCTTTGTTCGACGGACCAAAACCAGAGATAAGAATCTTCCCATCCCAAGATGACGAAATAGAGGCTACGAGCAAGTGGTTAACGAGCCTAATTGGCGCCGGATTGCAGCCGCAAGAGATTGCAATTTTTGTACGCTCCGCTGCACAGCTCGGTCGTCCCAAAGCGGCCGTCGAGAAGGCGGGTATGAAATACAAAATCCTCGACGATCATATGAACATTGTTCCCGGCTCAGTGCCATTGAGCACAATGCACCTCGCCAAGGGGCTAGAATTCCGTGCCGTCGCTGTGATGGGCTGTGATGATGAAATCATTCCGCTTCAAGAGCGCATTGAAACCGTCAGCGACGCGGCAGACCTCGAAGAGGTTTACGATACGGAGCGTCAGCTGCTCTACGTTGCTTGCACACGCGCACGTGATAATCTCCTTGTGACGAGTGTCCATCCGGCGTCGGAGTTCCTACAAGACATGTCAACCGACGGCCGAGCTGATGCTCAAGTCGATAGCGATTCTGGCCACGAGAGGGGCTGATCTCGCTCGTACTTGGTCCCAGAGTGAGGAATCCAGGGGGCCGGAAGGTCAGAATCTGCGTGCGTCGGCCCTTTCCTTACGCCAAGAAGGATGCGAGACCCCTTGGATAGAACGTTGAGCTCTTGATGTCGCGGCCAAAGAACCGCCTGTAATTTCGGAGGGTTATCAGCGCCCCCTTCTTGCTGCCGCCACTTACCAGCTTAACCATCGGCGGTTTTCTCCGGCTCAACTGTGTTCGTTTCAAGAGGTACTTGAACTCGAAATCGGCAGCGGGAAGCGAGTATCCAATGAAAACCCACTCTTCAGCGTTGCGGAGCAGTTCCTCCGCTGCGAACCAGGACTTCTGGAACATTGGAAATTCGAGGGCTTTTCTGTAGCTGAAGGTTGCGATACGTGACCCCAAAGCCACGTCATCTGAGCAAAAACAGAGCACAGGTGGCAACTGTCGCAACTTTGCAATCGTAGGCAACTTCTTCACAGCCGATTTCCCCAGCGCGCTTTCAATTCGGTCCAGATCGCTCGGTGTGATTAGCTGGTTCGCAATTCGGAGGACCTGATCAGGATGGCACCAGAAGAGCCTTCGGCAATTGTCGCAGTAAAGCCAATTGATTGACCCGTGTATTTTGATGAGCGGAACACACTTCTTCTTGTCTTCATCTGATAGGTCTTTCCCGACTTGGATCTTCCCTGAGTATTTCCTCAGAGCCCTGAGGTACCGAGCGTGTGTCGAATAATCGTCCTCATCCGGCAGATCTGGTATGGCCGCCGGTATGGCGTCGCAGTTGTAATCAATCAATGGTCGCCCCAACCTCATTTGCAGTTTTCGTTCCACCACGTTGTCCCAGTTCATGCTTATGAACCCGACTTCATCTAGATTCAGGCCGGAAAAGAATCGGTCGAGTGTAAGCCAATCGGCCCCCTTCTTTCGTCGTCCGTGCGTGTACGTTTGGTCCAGCATGCGGATGATCCTGGATAGGATCGCGCGGCGGACAGTTCGCAGATCAGCGGGTTTGAAGCTGCTTCCCAAGTGATGTCCGGAATTGGCCGCAAGATCAACGCAGGTAAAGATGTCTTCCAAATCCGGCCATTTGTCAGCTGCAGCAGTCGTAGAGTGGTTGAAAGTCTGACGTATGAACCGGCTCACATAGTCCACGATCAATTTGCTTGGCCCTCCGCCAAAATCGCGCGCAGCAAGCATCGCGTCAGTGAACCCAGCAGTGAGAGGAAGACCTGCGTAGCTAGAAAACCCCGCACCCACTATGTAAGCAGTCTTGATTGGTTTGACTGTCATTGTTCTCCATTCCGCGATGCTGAGAAATGAAAAGGATAGGTAGCGCGGCTATCTTGCTGGCCTCGACTTCTTCATCACCGCACTCTGGGCAGAAAGTACCTCCGACGAACTAAGCGGCTCTTTCCATGCGTATCCGGGACTGATGCCACGCCCTCCGAGCACCTGCCCAGTCTTGACCAGACGGCTCAAAATCGACGCCACCGTGGTGCTCTGAACTTGATAGCCCATGATGATTAGCCTCTCCAACACCTGTGGTACAGTTGCAAACCCGTTCCAAGCTTTGAGAATCGTGAGGATTGAATCTGTCAACGATGCCTCAGGAGCGACAGCGATGCCAAGTTGACTGCGGAGAACCGCGGTCGTCTGACGAAGCTTCGCCCGTTTTAGTTCGAGCTCTTCGGCAGCCGCATCCACATTCGCTAACTCTCTCTCTGCCTGCTCAAGCGCCTCTCTATATAGATCAGAAGTCACGACTCCTCCCGTAGATTAACATTATCATTGATATCATCAATAAACTAATCTGTCAATAATCATGTCAATTCAAATTGGCTGCCACCGACTCGCTGGTCTGAAGACGCAAGTCGTTGGAAGCTTTGGCCACTCGGGTCTTTCGTGACCGATTGCACATACAAATAGGAGCAGCGAATCCTCCCCGAATGGGCAAGCGACTCGGGTCGACCGCCGGAGGTGGATCGCCCGAGAGGAGCGCAAGACCGAGACGAAGTGGCGAGCCAGGCGGGCGGTTTGAGGAACGGTCATCGGGCGGCGTGACCGCGTCCTGGCAATCGATCGTCATCTCTGCTGCGGCAAAACGGGACTCTTTGCGCACGCAGTCTTTTGACATGCCCGCACGAACAGGAGAGGCCGCAATCACAGGTCTGTTGCATAGACTTGGACTGAAACGTTAGGCAATTCGAGCTGCTTTTGCCTTCCGGGCGACCACTTCGGGCAGGCGAAAAAGACGTACCTGTGGGTGGCGGAGTCGAGCGCCATGCGGGCGATCTCCTTCCGGAGCTTCTGATTGCTGTGCGGATGCGTTGCGGCAAAGACTTCGGCAGCGACCAAGCCGGGTTCCACACTTTCGATATCACGTCCGCTTGAGGTTCCGAGTGCCAGGCGGAAGCCGCCCGCATCGGGATGTAGCTCCAAAAGTCGTTCAACGGACCGTAGAGAAGCCAGGATCGTAAAGGACTGATTGAGCTGTTCGACGACATTCAGCGGCTTCCCGGTAAACGGATCTTGGCCGACAGTCTCGAATCGCAATTTCGTCAGCAACTCCATCGGCTCGGTGCCCGGGTCGATGTTGCGAAGCCAGCCGACCGTTCGGGCAGCCGCCTCGCGGACGCGGGCGTGAATCTTCTCAGCATCGTCGAGAGAGCAGATGACGGGGCGGCGGTGGTCCAGACCGGTTTCCTCCGGGGACTATTATGTCCGTTTTTCGCCTAAGGGTCTCCGATCCACTGCACAGCAAAACGGGAACGGTCCGTACTGCACCCATAGAGCCGCTGATTCGGTTGTCACTCCGACCCACCCGCACGGTCTGGGTTCCGGGGGCTGCCATATGATTTACCCATGGGTCGCAGGATAGGTTTGGCCAACTCGTCGGAGGGTCGGAAGGGTCGACCCACCTCGACCCTAATGCAGCCACACGGGTTCGGAGAATATGCTAAGCATTTTCTGAATGCAGAGAAGGGGAAGCTCTCCCCGGGTTCGAGGATTCGACTGCAATCAATGATTACGGGGCTTGCCGCATTCTTTCCAGAGAATGCGACAGTAGAGTCGATTTCCGAAGATCAAGTGCGGACATTCATTCGACAGCGAAGACGTAATACTGCACCTGGGTCACTCCGACGCGAATTGGGTGTGTTGAAGCGCATCCTTCGCATGGCAGTCGAAGAGGGGATAATCCAGACCAACCCAGCGTCCAAATTCGTAGTGCCTCGCGAGAAGGTAGTTACGCATTCTTTAACTCAGGAAGATTATGGCAAGGTTCTCAGATGTTGCCCTGAGTGGCTGAAGCCTATCGTCCAATTCTCTATTGCCACTGGGTTGAGCCGAGGAGAGCTCTTAGCGCTACGCTGGGAAGATCTGGAAGGGGCTGAAGACCAGCTGCGACTCCGTCTCTCAAAAGGCAAAGCAGCCAGGATCATCCCACTTAACAACCTGGCGAAACACGCGCTGGAGACGGTGAGATCTGAAGGCACGCCCGCAACCGGCCAGATCTTTCGGGGCAAGTCCATCACCGCGGCCAACATCAGCCAAACTTTCATGCGCGCGTGTCGCGCGGCAGAGGTTGGCGCCGTTAGCTACAAAGACCTGAGGCACACGTCGGCCACGTGGATGCTGCAGAAAGGCATCGGCCTGGGAGAAATCGCAGGATTTCTCGGTCACGCAAACGTACAAACAACTGCGCGGTATCTCCGCCAGGATCACACGGAACTTGCTCGCGCAGTGAAGGCGCTCGATTTCATGGCGATCGAAGAAGGCCGTAGGCGCGGAAAGAGGAGTACTTCTACCTAACCTACCTATTTTCAGCAGCTTGCTTGTGAACCAAAAGTGGTACTTGTAATTCTGTAGAATATGTTATCTTCCCATGGGGTGATAACCTCAACAATCTGCAAGCGGCGAACGAGGAGATCAGGAGATGGTGGATCGCGAGGAGCTCTTGAACTGGTACCAAGGCCACTGCGGGCGCGAAAGCGCGTTGCTGTTCGCAAGAATCCGCGAGCGGCTGCAGGCATCGAGGACTGAGGCAGGCGCGTCAGCTTGCGAATCCATGAAGGCGCGACCTGAGCGCTCGACTGCGAATGGCAAAAAGACAGTGCGTTCAGAAGGAAGTCCTTTGCGTCGTCGCAAGAACGGTACCGATGACTGCTGAGGTTCCAGGAATCGAGGGATTTGTGGCGATGTCAGCTCGCGATTGCGCTACCTGCGCAGACAATTTCTGGGTTCCGGTGCAGCTGACTTCATCAGCCGGAAAGGGGGAGACATGAACCACCATGAGGCAATAAACGAGCGCAGCATCGGGTGGCAACTGCACATATGTGAGCTAGACATTCTCCTCGCGGACGGGAGTCGGCCAAGGC
>CAZMNG010000006.1:0-6257 GCA_964567505.1 uncultured Chthoniobacterales bacterium | reverse complement strand
CGCGACGAACCTGGAAACAAAACTTCTATCGGCGTCAGAGTTTCTTGGCGACAGCCAGTCGGTCGCGATTGAAACGCTTGAGAGGATGATCGTGAAATACCCAAGACCTGCGCAGATCGAAATCGACGAGGACTTGGCGATCGAAAAGGCGGCGATTCGCCGTTGGGCAAGGGAGCATCGGATTTCTGTTCGCTTTCGTCCTTGCAAGAACACCGGGCCTCACGACAAAACGACGTAGTCGGCGCCAGCGTTGACACACTGTCCTCTCCGAGATGACGACACAGATTCGAGGGACATATGCCAGTCCGTAAAATCCCGAAGAACTTCACACACATTACGGGAATTGTGGCCTCGTCTAAAGCGATCGGTGAAGCGGGATTTGAAGGGAGGCTCGAGTACGAGCATCTGTTGCTCCTCGCCTTCGCCCCATGGGTCGCGACCTTTGAAGTGCAGCCGGTCCGAATTCCCTGGCGTGATCAGAATGGCAAAGAACACTGGTACACAATCGATATTCGAGTCAACGACATTGACGAGAATGTGAAGCCTCTGCTCGGCGAGGTCAAGCCGCGCGCGATTCTGAAGGAGGACTGGGCCGAGCTGAAACCAAAATTCCGCGCCGCAATCCGCTATGCCAATCAGGGGCAATGCCGATTCAAACTAATCACGGATCGAGAGATTCGAACCCAATACCTAACGAACGTGCGCTTCCTCCTGCCTTTTGTGCGCCGGGGCGCAGATTCGGAGATGCAGCAAACCGTAATGGAAGCGCTCCGCAAGGGCACGGAATCAACTCCCCGCCGGCTGATGAACGACCTTGCGTCTGATCTCTGGAAACAAGCTGAATACTTGCCCGCGCTATGGTACCTGATCGGGACGTTCCAGGTTTGCGCAGATCTTGATCAGCCATTGACCATGGACGTGAGGGTCTGCCTGCCATGATCCGGAAGCTGCTGAGCCTTGTGTTGCAAAAAGGAGCGCGTGCTCGTTTCCAGGGAAGGCCTGTCGTAATTGAGGCCATTCTTGATTTGAATCTGGCCCTCGTCCGTGATCTAGCGACAGAGCAGGTGGAGCAAGTCAAAATTCAACACCTCGCTCATCTTCCGCAGACGGAAACTTCAAGGGAGGCGCCCGCCGTAGAAACGGAAGAGTCCCAGGAGGTAGCTGATAAACGGATGGAAATCATAAAGCCTCTATTGGAGAAGTCTGACCGAACGAGGGCTAACGTGATCGCGAGGGCGGCCGAAACTGGGTACGATCCGAGCACGCTCTATAACTGGATTCGCATCGCTGAACAGCACGATGATCTCTCCAAAAAGCAGCGAAAGGACAAAGGAAAGTCACGGTTGGACGAAAAGGTGGAAGTGCTCATCAGCAAAACTTTCGAAGAGCTCACACCTTTAGACAGGTCAGCAAAACAACTTCATGAAAAGGTCAAAGACAAGATTGAAACTGCAAACACTCGGGAACTCGAGAATTTCAAGAATCAGAGCCGAAAAGGATCAAGTCAAGAGCCTCGTGGGTTGAAAGTTCCTAGTCTCGATACGATAAAGAATCGCTGGGCAGAAATCTCGGCCAGAGCGAAGCTCGCTCGGTTACGGGGACGCCAGGCAGCTCAACAAGAATTTGATCCAGCCTTGGGGAGCCTTCCCAATGCAGACTTCCCCTTTGCAGTGTGGCAAATCGATCACGTCCTGCTTGACATCCTGATTGTCGATGACATTGAGCGGAAGCCGATCTGTAGGCCATGGCTAACGATTGCTATCGATCCCTGCTGTCGAACGGCACCAGGATTTGAGTATTCGCTCGATCCGCCGGGGGAAATGTCGACCGGAATTTGTATTGGACATGCAATTCTCCCCAAAGAGGAGTGGCTCGCCGAAATTGGCTCTACGGGCGAATGGCCTATATGGGGAATGCCTGGTGCTATTCACGGCGATAACGCCTTCCGCCTGAAGCTGCTCAAGAAGTTTTGCAAGAAGCATGGGATTGACATCATTTGGCGACCTGTAAAGAATCCGAGATTCGGCGGCACCATTGAACGGTTCGTGAGAACACTCGGCGAAAAGATACATTACCTCCCCGGTACGACTCTCTCCGATCCGAAAGCTCGTGAAGCTTACGATCCCGAGGCGCAGGCATATATGACTGAGTCGGAATTCCTGCAATGGTTGGTCGAGCAAATTCTGCTGTACCATGCCGAAGTACATTCCGCGCTTGGGATGCCGCCCATGGCGTACTTCAGGCAGGCGGTACTGAAAGGTACAGCAACTCACCCGCCGACCGGTCTGCAGCGAAGAATCGTCGACCCTAACGAACAAAGGCGTCTACAACTCGATCTGATGCCTTACGTGGAGTGCACCGTTCAGCGTAATTATGGTGTCGTGATTGACAAGATCACCTACTGGCACGACTGTCTGAGGCGCTGGATCGCTGCGAAGGACCCGGAGCACCCGAAGCGCAAACGGAAATTCATGTTCAGGAGATTCAAACGCGGGCTTAAGTCAATCTGGTTCTATGATCCAGACCTTGATGAGTATTACGAGATTCCAACGCGAGATCCGTCATTCCCGGACATCAGCATCTGGGAACTCAAGAAGATCAGGGCACACGCTAAATCTGAGGGCATTGCTAATAAGCAGGTGGACGAGGTTTACATCAAGGCACGGTATGCCAAGATGAGGCAAATCGAAGACCAGGCCACCACCAAAACCAAGGCGGCACGCAAAAACGCACAGCGCAGAAAAAAGTGGAACTCAGCTCCGAGGCCAAGCCCTCCTAGCACGCCGGCGCCTGTCCCAGGTTCTGATGTGAGTGTGAATGATGACTATGAACGTGTTGAAGGGTTCACCGAAGACGATTGATCTCGCTTCTCGGCAACTCAAAGATGAAGCAATTCACGCTCTTCAATTGAACGACGAGCAACGGATCACTGCGGTGTGGGGACTCAAGAGCCAGTGGATTCCTTATCCTCTCGCGAATTCGATTTTCCACCAAGCCGAAGAGCTTTTGGAAAGGGCTCCTGCCCAACGCTTACCGTGCGTTCTGGCATTTGGTGAGCCCAATACCGGAAAGACATCACTATACAAAAGATACCTTCAGCGACATCCGATCGAACTCAATTTGACGGGGGATGCGATTCAAGCGAAGGTCATCGGCGTAGAGATTGGCGGCCCTGAGGAAGGCCTGTTTTATGATTCGCTCCTTGCTGCGGTGGGCGCTCCTTTCAGAGGCTCTGCTACGGTTGAGAAGAAGTTACATCAGGTCTTGCAAATACTCTCTCGGATTGGCACCAGGCAGCTTCTCATTGATGAATTGAACACGGCCATCTCTGGGCCACTGCTCAAGCAAAAGAAATTCTTGATGAGGTTAAAATTCTTAGCCAATGAACTTGGGCTTACTATCTTTGCGACAGGAACCCAAGATGCCAAGCTCGCCATTGCAGTGGACGCGCAGATCAGTAGTCGCTTCAAGCATGTCTTCGAGTTAAAGCCGTGGACCTTTGATAAGGAGTTTCGCAAATTGCTTGTGAACTTTGAGGAGCGGCTTCCGCTTCGTCAAGCGTCTGAATTGCAAGAGCCCCGCTTAGCGATGAGGTTGCGAGATTTGAGCGAGGGCTATATGGGCGACCTTGCTGAATTATTAATGCAAGCCTCAGCGCTTGCTATCAAAACGAAGACGGAAAGAATTGATCTTGAACTGCTCGGTAGATTGAATTTTAAGACTGGACGCTAGGGGATCTAGAAAGTGAACGATGATCGATGTTGGCCGGTTCGCCCGCGCCCGAAGTCGGACGAACTACTCTCGTCCTGGTTGCAACAACTCGCAAGCGGTAACGGTCAGAAACTTCAAGCTTTCTGCGACTGCGCATTTGGAAACCGACACCAAATTTGGAATCGCGATATTGACCGACTCGCCCCACCCTGACTGTTGTCTGAATTGAGCGATCGAACAGCACTGCCGATCCAGGTCATTCGGAATCTTACTTTTCTTCCCTACCGCGGCACGCTGTTCCTAAAGCAGCGGACGTCCGGGCAATTGCCGTGGATTCTTCCCCTGAGGATGTATCACCGTCGATTCCTCGGGTTCGGAATTCAGTTCTGCCCGTTGTGTCTTTCGGGAGACAAAGATCCCTACTTTCGGAGGCACTGGCGGGTAGCGTATTGCACATTTTGCCCGGAGCATGACACCATGCTTTGCGATCGATGCCCGCAATGCGGCTCGCCGGTGGCATTCCATCGAAGAGAGTTAGGGAAACCCCTGGTGCTCGATGCCGGCCCTTTGAGTATCTGCTACAGCTGCAACTTCGACCTTCGCAATGCGCCGCGCGTTCCAATCTTGAGTTGCGACGTGGAGGGGCACAAACTCTGGCGGGCACTTCTGCGGAGCCTCGAAGTTAACCATCGGGAAGATCCTCGCTTCGGGCTGGCGTTCCATCGGATTCTTCATCAGCAGGGCCGGATACTTGTCTCCGCTGGTCCCGGGCCGCGTCTCAGCCGGTTTCTTCGATCCGAGATGGGTCTTCGCGCTATTGCGATCGAACGCGGTCGCGTTCCATTCGAGATGCATTCTCTCGCGGAACGTCATCACGTGCTCATAATGGCACTTTGGGTGATGTCAGATCTTCGCAGGAGGCTAGCCTCAGCTTGGACGGCGAAAGCAGTGCGATACAACATCCTGATGAAGGACATGGATCGTCCGCCGCGACAGTTGGTCGAGATCACCCAGGCGTTCAACCGGAACCGAAATCCCGATAATTGAGGACATCGGTTGGTTCTGTCACTGACTTTGGAGGGAACTTCTTTGAGTACTCAACATTTCGCGGAGAACCATTGAGGAGCTCTGCAGCCTGAGACCATCCTTCCGCTTCAGCGGCCTTCCAGAATTCTGCCCTGATGTATTCAATGTTCAGTGCGGCTCGTCCCGTGGCCAGAACGAGTGCGTGCCACATCCAAGGCGGCGGGTCAAAGATCGCCGAGCTCTTGATTTTACAGGCCCTGAACGCCTGCACAAAAGCCGTAGGCCAGGACCGGAATAAATCCAAGACGGCCTGAAGAAGGTACTGTCTTTGCACAGGCTCGCACCTTTCGAAACGAGGAGGCTGCTCTTCCCATTCCCAGGGTGTTCGCGCGATCCTCGCTCGAAACTCACGTGACATGGTGCAGTCATCCTCTCTATTTTTGGCCATGATTCCGAGGATCGAGTGCAAAACGCTGAAATAGGAAGCGCAAAGAGGATTCATCACCATCGATCGGTGTATCTCCTCGAGTTCTCGCACTTCTGGCGAAACAGGCGTTATCGGATTCCCGCTGGCCAAGTGACCAGAACAGCGTGAGCACCTGGTCACGAGATTCGGATTCCGCGAGAGATCGATCGATCGCAGGTGTTTGAGACCGGTAAAACGCTGGCCACAGCTGCCGCACAAGTGGCAGAGGAGACATTCGTGTTTCGGGCACGAGACGAAAAGGCTGATTCGCCAACTCAGCCGAAGGATGGGCCTTTCGATAAGACATTGAGGGCAAAACTCGCCCACGTAATATGTCTGCGTTCCTTGCGTGAACTGAGTAATCCAGGGATCGCACACCTTGTATCGATCACGGACTTCTGAGAAGAGGCCGCCTAGTCCGCTAACTATTGTCGCCCTGAGTTTTTCGATCGGAATACCTGTCCTGACCGCGCAAATCTCAGCGCAGCGTTGTGCTTCCCGTGCTCCCCACCGCAGTTCGTCGATGCGTCTGAATTCCGGCGCGCCAATGAGTGGCAGGAACTCCTGGACAGACAATCCGTGCCCGGCCGCCAACAACATGAGCCAGAGCGAGAATTCATCATCCTCTTCGGGGTGAGGATGCCATGGCAGGGACGTTTGCAAGGTCAACGTCACTCCGGGTTGGACTTGGCCCTCATAGAGTTCGGAAGGGGTACAAAGGAATCGGGGAAGAGGACCGGCAACAAGCTACCGCAAACCAGCGAAGAGAAGCAACATTGTTAATTGCCAATTGAGTTGGTGTCTCCCGGGCCTGCGATGCCCTCGCGCAAGCATCAGGTAGGAAACAGCAGCATAAAGGCATCACAGCGTAGCCGAGTCTAGATCCGGGGGCTGACCTCATCACTACACAAAATCGGCGAATTGTGTTATGGTGCCGAGGGAAGATAATCAAATGAGAAGTCGGCTTGTGCGGTGTTAGGAAAATCTGTCGACATGGACTTTATTCACTCGATGGCCGGGTTCGACGCTTGCGCGACTCTCGAGTGGTGGCGGA
>CAZMNG010000005.1:0-18656 GCA_964567505.1 uncultured Chthoniobacterales bacterium | reverse complement strand
AGTTGTTTGCCGGGTGCCCCAAAACGGTCGGTGACGCTTAAGAGCTGATCGACGTCATGGCATTGAATCAGGATCACTTCTTTTTCGCTCGCGACTCCGACAACCGAGCCCGCCGACCGCGGCCCGAACTTCCTGACAACGGTGCCATCGGCGGATGGATCTTTTCCCGGCAACGGACTGGAAGTTGCTCTGGCGTAAATTGCGATCCCACGTTCCTTTGCGAATTCCACTGCCTGGGCGTTGAGCACTTTGGCGCCTGCCTCAGCGAGTTCCTGGGTCTCTTCGTACGACAAGTGCGAAATTCGCCTTGCCTGTGGGACAACGCGCGGGTCAGCAGTGTAGACGCCGTCAACGTCGGAGCAGATTTCGCACCAATCGGCGCCAAGTGCTGCTGCCAGTGCGACGGCCGTTGTATCGCTGCCGCCGCGTCCGAGCGTCGTGATTTCTCTCCGGTACGACACGCCTTGGTATCCGGCCACCACCACGATCTTTCCGCGTGCCAACTCGTCGAGAATCCGGAATGGGCGCACTTCGATGATTCGAGCGTCGATATGCCGATCATTAGTAATGATTCCGGACTGGCTCCCGGTGAAACTGATTGCGTCTCCCCCGAGTTCGCGAATAGCCATCGAAAGGAGCGCCATCGAGATACGCTCGCCGGCCGAGAGCAGCATATCCAGTTCCCTCCGGTCCGGATTTAACGAAATCGTTTTTGCCAGCTCGAGCAACTCGTCGGTCGTGCCGCCCATCGCCGAAACAACGACCACAACGTCATATCCGGCGGTTTTTGTCCGCATCACACGTTCAGCGACCTTTTTCAACTTGCCCGGATCGGCGACGCTGCTGCCGCCATATTTCTGGACGACGATGGACATCAGGTTCGGCTTAGCTTCCCGTTCGCTGTCCGCGGCAAATGATCGACGAAGTAAAAGCGTTTCGGTACCTTTCGCGAATCGATCCGTTCACCGAGCAGCTCGGCCAGCCGATCCGTCGGCCCGGGCGCCCCGACCAACTCCGCCGCGAGAGTCTGCGATTTCGAATCAAAATAGACCCGGCTCTCTTCAACGCCCGGCAGGCTGTTCAGAACCGTTTCGACCTCTTCGCAAAAGAACTCAGCACCGTTCACCTGGACCCGGTTTTTTCCCCGGCCGGCCAGGAACACGTAACCATCTTCATCGATCCGGCCGTAATCTCCGGTCGCATACCCGTAGCGTGTCATCAGCTGCTGCGCCGGACGCCACGGAGCAAGGGAAGCGTCCAGTAACCCTGGGCCTTGGATGTGGAGTTCGCCGGCCTGTCCCGGTTCGACCGGTTCGCCATTTTTTCCGACCAGTGTGACTTTGTACGCCGGCATCGGGTGGCCGACCGATCCGATCTTGTCGGGCCGGGTATTAATCGTCAGCAAGCCAACCTCAATAATGCCGAGCGCCGGGTTCACGCTTTTCTGAAAGCGTTGCGCAAATTCGTCCGCTATCTTCGGTGGGAGAGGGGCCGTCGTTGAAATGGCAAGCCGCAGCGAATCGAGCGATGCAACGTCGGAGCGCGCCAGCGTATCGTAAAGTGCGGGAGCGCCATAGGTTACCGTGGGACGATCTCTGTCCGCGATCGTGCGCCAGCTTTTGCTCTTCGATACGTCGAGGACCGTTGCTCCACGGGAAAGATAAAGGAGGATCGAGACGACGAAATGGTCTGCCATCGGAAGCGCAAACCAGATACGATCGCCGGGGCCGATTTGCAATACGGCGTTCGCCGCCTCCAAACGCTTGATAATTGCGTTGTGCCCTAACAGTATCCCTTTGCGCCGGCCAGTCGTTCCCGACGTAAACCGGATATAGGCCGGTGCGCAGGTGCGGAAATCTTCGTCATTCCTGTCATCCATCGGTTCCCCGAATGGCGTTCGAGTCAACTGGTGATTTTTCCGGTACAGCCAGTGCAGACGGGCCGCCTTGAAAACGTACTCTTTTTCTTCTGCGGGCAGGAAGGTTGCGATCGGAACCAGGCAAAGGCCGGCTGCCATTATCCCCAGCGCTGCAACCAGAAAATCGGCTTCCTCCTCCACAATCAGGCCGCATCGCTCCCCGTGCCGGCATCCGCGTTCGGCTAAAAATGCCGCTGTTTTCTCGGCGCGATCAATCAGGCTGCGATAGGTCAGTTTGTAGCGGTTCTCTCTGCTCGAGTAGGCCACCTGGTCGGGTTGTGTTTCAGCCTTTTGGCGAATAATGGTAAAAACGTCCACGCCGCTCCCTTCGGTTATCTATCACCTCGCACTGGCATTCTGGTCAACTCGTGACGATATATAGAGGCTTGGTATGTCGGATAAGAGGAAGCGCATCGTTATCAAATTTGGGACTGGGATTCTTACGAAGTCGACTGGCAATACGTTGAATCCGGCACAATTGCGACGTTTAACCGGAGAAGTTGCCGGCTTAGTGCAAACCGGTCATCAGTGCCTCCTGGTTAGCAGCGGAGCGGTTGGCGCCGGGTTGATGTTGATGGGTATCCGTGACCGGCCAAGCGATCTTCCCTCGATCCAGGCCTGCGCGGCGATCGGTCAATCTCGGCTGATGCGCCACTATGAGACTCTCTTTCAGCGGCATGGACTTCACGTGGCGCAGCTTTTGTTGAGCCATCAGGATATCGATAGCCGGACACGGTATCAAAATGCAAGGAACACTTTGGAACGCATTTTCCGGTTTCGCACCGTCGTGCCGATCATCAACGAAAATGATTCGGTCGCCGTCGAAGAGCTTCGGTTTGGCGACAACGACGCGCTTTCAGCTGAGGTTGCAATTCTATCGGATGCCGACCTGCTCATCATGTTGACGAGTGTGCAAGGTCTGCTGGATGAGGAGCACCGGCTGATTTCAAACGTCACTGACGTCGATGCCGTGTCGCATCTGGCGCGAAAGGAGAGCGGCGCGCTCTCACGAGGGGGAATGGTGACAAAGTTACAGGCGGCAAAAATGGCACAGCAGGCCGGGATCTCCAGCGTGATTGCAAGCGGATTTGAGCCAGGCCTGATGGCTGCAGCGGTCGAAGGCAAGCCGGCTGGTACCCGGATTTCAGGAATCCAATGACATTGGGTCTTCCAGAAGTGCTTGAACAGATTGGCCGTCAGGCTGCAGCGGCAAGCCGTGTCCTCGCCCAGGCAACAACCGCCCAGAAAAACGAAGCCCTGGCTGCGATCGCGCGCCGGATCGAGCGGGACGCCGCTTCGATTCTTGCCGCAAACGAAGCGGATGTTCAGGCGGGAGCGGCAAACGGCCTGAGCTCTGCAATGTTGGATCGAGCGCGCCTTGATTCCAAGCGGATTCAAATGATCGCAACCAGTGTCCGGGATGTTGTGGATCTGCCCGATCCGGTCGGTTCGGTGATCTCGGAGTGGTCGCGCCCGAACGGGCTCAAGATATCAAAAAAACGCGTTCCGATCGGGGTAATCGGAATCATTTACGAATCCCGCCCGAACGTCACGACCGACGCTGCGTCCCTCTGTCTCAAAACCGGAAACGCGGTGATTTTAAGAGGCGGCTCCGAAGCGATCCGATCGAACATGGCGCTGGCGGAAGCCGTCAGCGGCGGGTGCACCGAGGCCGGGTTGCCCGAAGCCGCGGTGCAGCTTGTGCCGAGCACGGACCGGGCGGCGGTGACGTTGATGGCGCAACTTGACCGCTACATTCATCTCATCATCCCGCGAGGCGGCAGAGCATTGATCGAGGCGGTTACATCGTCGGCGCGGATGCCGGTGATCAAGCACTACGACGGGATTTGCGCGCTTTATGTGGACTCGGCGGCCGACCTTCGGATGGCTGAGCAGATTGTCATCAACGCGAAGTGCCAGCGACCCAGCGCTTGCAACTCGATCGAGACCATGCTTGTCCATGAATCGGTCGCACGTCAATTTCTGCCGCACTGCGCCGCGGCACTCTGGGAACGCGGGGTCGAGATTCGCGGCGATCCGCTGACAAGGCAAATTCTTGGTGCGAAAGTTGTTCCCGCGACTGCCCAGGATTGGCGAACCGAATACCTCGATCTGATCCTGGCCGTCAGAGTTGTGCAGAGCCTGGAGCAAGCCGTAGACCACATCGACGCGAACGGATCGCATCATAGCGATTCAATCGTGACCGAAGATCACGAAGCAGCGCAAGCGTTTTTGAACCAGATCGATTCTGCAGCCGTGTTCTGGAACGCTTCACCGCGGTTCAACGATGGTGGTGAATTCGGGTTTGGAGCCGAAATCGGCATCAGCACGGATCGCCTTCATGCCCGTGGTCCGATGGGCCTGGAAGAACTCACCAGCTACAAGTACCTCGTCGAAGGTACCGGCCAGGTCCGCGGGTGACCAGAGAAGTCTCACGAGCGCTTCGGCTAGTGAGATTTTGACGCTGCTGGCCCCCCGGCGCGTGGTCCGGGGACCAAGTGCCGGAAAAGCGGGTCAAATAAATACGAAAACGTAGCGAATTTCGTTGACCCGAATGGGGCCTAGCGGGTAGAAATGGGACGATATGGAGTAAAATGGTTTAATTGGCAATGGTGGATGTATGGAATCGTCTCAGGTTGCGCAGCCGATATACACCGGTGAATTCCGGCATGCGATGGACGCGAAAAAGCGCGTCACGATTCCAGCGCGCTGGCGCCGAGCCGATCTAGACGAGTTCTTTGCGATCCCGAATTTGAAGGAAGGATTTCTGATGGTGATGCCGCCTGCGGAATTCAAGCGTTTGGCTGAGAAGGTTGAGCATGACAGCACTCTGAAGCCGGAAGAGCGCGCGAAGTTTCTGCGCCAGTTTTCTTCCAGGGCTCAGCATGTGGTCGGAGATAAGCAGGGAAGGATTGTGCTTCCGGATGAACAATCCAGGCTGCTGAACCTGCGCGGCGAGGTCGTGCTCGTTGGGAATTACACCAGATTCGAGATATGGGATCCGGAGAAGTGGCAGAGGTCCACGGAGGAGGATGCGCCGACGTTCAACGATTTGATGAAACGGATCGGGATTTAGCGGAGCCGCTGCCAAAGATTTTGTCGAAGACAACCGGTCTGACCGAAGAGGAGCGATGATTGCGTTAGTAGACGAACAGTTAATGCCCGCCGAATCACAGAGCAGTGAAGGTTGTTTTCACGTGCCGGTTCTGTTGCGCGAGACGATCGCGGCGCTTGAACCGGCGCCAGGAAAGCTCTTTCTGGACGGGACGGTTGGGGGTGGCGGTCATTCGTTGGCGTTGCTCGAAGCAGGGGCGACGGTGATCGCGTGCGACCAGGATCCGGAGGCGTTGGAAGAGGCTTCGACGCGGCTGGCGGATTATTCGGACCGGGTACGTTTGATCGAATCGAATTTTGCGGATGTTTCAGAACGCCTTTTAGAGATGGGTACTCCCGAACTGGACGGTGTTCTGCTTGATCTGGGTGTCTCGTCGCACCAGCTCGACACAGCGGCGCGGGGCTTCAGCTTCATGCAGAATGGGCCCCTGGACATGCGAATGGGGCCGCAGGTCCGGCGGAGTGCGGCGGATATAGTGAACGAGGATTCACCGGAGGAACTCGCCAGGATCTTTTTTGAATATGGCGAGGAGGCTGCCGGCAGGAGAATAGCAGCGCAACTGGTAAAAATCCGCCATCGGCTCTCGATACGGACCACGAGCGATCTGGTGGACGCGATCGAGAGTGTGATTCCGAAGCGGGGCCCGAAACACCCGGCGACAAAGATTTTTCAAGCATTGCGAATCGCGGTCAATGACGAGCTGGGCGTACTGGAACGATCGTTGCAGGCGTTGAGCGGGTTGGTAAAGGGAGGCGGCCGGATGGCCGTCATCACGTTCCACTCATTGGAGGACCGGATGGTGAAGCGCTATTTCAAAAGTGTTAGTCAGGAATGGATTGACAGACCGGAGTGGGACGCGCCGCGGAGGAATCCGTTGCACGAATTTCGGCTGATCACCGGTCGCCCCGTCAAGCCGAGTGAGGAGGAAGCACGAAAAAACTCACGGGCTCGCAGTGCAAAATTGCGAGTGATTGAAAGGATCATGCATGAATCGTAGCCCCAGAAACATTACATATTCGATAAAAGTTGCTTCAATCTTTAAGGTTGTTGTTTGTACGGCGATCGTGGCAGGAGCCGGATTGTCTTATGTCTATTTGAAAAATCAGCTCCAGCAGTATGGAACGATTCAACGTGGATTGGAGCACGACCTCACTGAACTCCGAACTGCCAACGAGGCGGTCCGTGTGCAAATCACGCAGCTTAGTTCTCGTGCTGTACTTGAGAAGAAGCTGGCAAAAAATCCGCTTGGGCTTGTCCCGATTGCGAGTGATCAAATCGTTCGCCTTAACCAGCGTCACGATGGCATCGGGGATGAGTTGAGAGTCGTCTCCAATCGCGGCTTTAACCAATGAGATGGGATGCGCAAGCGCGTGCCGTCACGGTCTGTTTTGGATTGGTCGGTTTATTCAGTGTCTTCTCGGTTCGGTTGATCGATCTACAGATCCTTGAGCACGAGAAGTTCACTGAGCTTGCAGCGGAAAAACACAATCATAAGCAAATCATATATGCCAGACGAGGAATCATACGCGACGCTCACGACGAGCCTCTCGCCGAAAACATTCCGGTCAAAACCGTTGTTGCAGACGCGACGCATATTCGGGATCCACTGGCTGTGGCAGCGGCAATCGCGGATAAGCTTGAAATGGATCCGCGTGAGCTCGCGGATAAGCTGAGAGAGACGGGCAAGGGAAGTAAGCACATCGTCCTGAAGACGGAGGTGCAGGAGCAGACGGCGGAGGCAATCCGGGAGGCTCTCGCGAAGGCGAACCTGCGCGGGATCTATTTTGATCAGGACTTTATCCGGGTCTATCCGAACGGCCAGATGTTGTCGCAGGTGCTTGGGTTTGTGGATCACGACCACAAGGGAACAATGGGCGTTGAACGAACAATGCAGGATTTTCTGCAGGGAGTGGATGGATTTCGGTACATCGAGACCGATCGAACCGGCAGAGAGCTTGTTCCCTACCGGGGTCAGGAAAGCCCGGCCAAAGATGGGTGCAACGTCAAGCTGACGATCGATCTGGAACTGCAGAACATCGTTGAGTCGGAATTGGAAGCGGCAATGGCGGAGTTCAAACCGCAACATGCGACCGCCGTCATGGTGCGCCCTCAGACCGGTGAGATTCTCGCAATGACAAGCCGGCCCACGTTCGATCCGAACAAACCGGGCGAGGCCTCGGCGGAAGCGCAAAAGAATCGGCCGGTCGTGGATATGGTGGAGCCTGGCTCGACCTTCAAGATTGTTACGACGTCTGCGGTTCTCGAAGAAAAGCTCGTGACGCCTGACACGACGATTTACTGCGAGAACGGGCACTTCCAATACGCGGGCCGGATTTTAAGAGACGCGGAACCGATGGGAGTGTTGACCGTCCATCAGATTCTGGAAAAATCGAGTAACATCGGCGTCGCCAAACTTGCCCTGCAGCTCGGTCCGACGAAGCTCTATGAATACATTCGCCGATTTGGATTTGGGCAGAAGACCGGCGTTTCTTTGAGCGGCGAGATCCCTGGGCTGGTCAATCCGCCGTATCGGTGGAGCAAGCTTGAGATCACTCGGATTCCGATGGGTCAGTCAGTCGCGGTGACTCCGTTGCAAATGGTGACCGCGATGTCTTCGCTCGCGAATGGCGGCAAACTGATGAAGCCAATGATTGTCTCTGATATCACCGACAACACCGGCCGGTCTGTCGCGCACTTTACGCCGGAGGAAGTCCGCGCGGTTGTTTCGCCCGACACGGTCAAAAAGATTGTCTCGGCACTCAAAGACGTGGTCAGCAAGCAAGGAACGGCCCGACGGGCGTCTGTTCCCGGGTTCCAGGTCGCCGGCAAAACCGGAACAGCACAAAAAGTCAGTCCGCACGGCGGATATATGTCGGGGCATTATGTCAGTTCATTCGTCGGATTTATGCCGGCAGACGATCCGAAGATTGCGATACTGGTCCTGCTGGATGACCCGACACTGAAGGATGGTCCCGCCATGGGCGGTCTGGTTGCTGCGCCCGTATTTTCAAAGATTGCGGCCAGAGCCGCGCTTTACCTTGATTTGAAGCCGACCGAAGAAATTCCTCCGCCACCGGGTGTAAACGCGATGAAAAAGGTGGCGGACTCCGGAAGGAGTCGCGACTAGTTCAAGCACCATGCACTTGGGAGATTTAATTCAGAAGCTGACTGTGAAAACGGTCCAGGGATCCATCGATCGAGAAATCACCGGCATTCGCTACGATTCGCGCCGGGTTGTTCCTGGAGACCTGTTTGTTGCAGTCAAAGGTTTTGTTTCGGATGGACACGCGTTCATGGAGCAAGCGGTCGAAAAGGGGGCGGTCGCGGTTGTCGGTGAACAACCGGGCATTTCGCAACGGGCAGCCTGGATCATTGTCCCGGATTCGCGCGCCGCGCTCGCTCAATTGGCCGCGAGCTATTTCGGATTTCCATCGCGGAAACTGCGGATGATCGGGGTGACCGGAACCAATGGCAAAAGCACGACGACGTTCCTGATCAGGCACCTGTTAGAGAGTGCGAATCAATCCACCGGCTTGATCGGCACAGTCCAGTACGAAGTGGGCGAACGGCGTTTGCCGGCTCTCCGGACCACACCGGAGTCGCTGGATCTGCAGGAACTGCTCAGCCAGTGCGTCGACGCCGGATGCAGAAACGTCGTGATGGAAGTGGCGTCGCATGCGCTCAGTCTGGGGCGGGTGAACGAGATAAATTTTGATGTGGGCATCTTTACAAATTTGACACAGGACCATCTCGATTTTCACGGGAGCATGAAGAACTACTTTGACGCTAAGGCGACATTGTTCGATCGCATGCGCCAAAACCGGGGAAAGGTAGCCAAGGCGGTCATCAACATCGACGATCCCTATGGTCAGCAATTGATTGCCCGGTATGGCCGCGAGCTGCCTGTGGTGACGTACGGAATGGGTGCGCGAGCCGAATTTCGGGCAAGCGATTTCACCGTCGAAATGAACGGCACGTCGTACCGGCTCGACGCCAAAGAGCGCAGTTACCTTGTCCGTCTTCCATTGATCGGCCGATTCAATATCTACAATTCTTTGGCGGCATTGGCGGCCGCGCATGCCGTCGGGCTCGACACGCGGAGCGCCGTGCTGGCGCTGGCGAAAGCGCCGCAGGTTCCCGGACGCCTTGAGGCGGTGCCCGCGAAGCGAAAATTCCAGGTCTTTGTTGACTACGCCCACACCGACGATGCACTGATGAATGTCGTTAAAACCTGCCGCGACCTGAATCCGGCGCGCTTGATCCTGGTATTCGGCTGCGGTGGGAACCGGGATAAGACGAAACGTCCCCTGATGGGCGCCGTGGCCGACAAACTCGCGGATCACTCGATCATCACGTCCGATAACCCTCGAAAGGAAGACCCGGAGGCAATCATTCGAGAAGTCGAATCTGGCTTTAAACACAAGAACTACGAAAAGATCGTCGATCGGAAAGAGGCGATTTCGCGGGCGATCGCGATGGCTCAGCCGAGAGACATCGTTCTGATTGCCGGGAAAGGTCACGAGAAGTACCAGGAGTTCAGCGATCACACAGTCCCGTTTGACGATGTGGACTTCGCGGCGCGCGCGTTGGCAGAAAACCCGGTGGAGCTGTCGGACAATGGATCCTAAAAGCTTCAGGGAGATTGCAGAAATGGCCGGCGGCAAGCTCCACGGGACTGCCACCGGCGGAGTGACGACCGTGGTCACAGACTCGCGATCGATCCGGCCGGGAGAGTTTTTCGTAGCGCTTCGTGGCGACCAGTTTGACGGACATCGCTTTCTGCCGGCGGTCAAGGTGGCAGGTGCAGCCGGAGCGTTGGTGAGCGAGGTGAATGATCAGCTGAGCGGATTTACGCAGATCGAAGTCGCGGACACGTTGCTTGGGCTGCAACGACTTGCCCGTTCCTATCGAACAGAGCTCCGGCTCAAAGCGGTCGCAGTGACCGGAAGCAGCGGTAAAACAAGCACCAAAGAGATGATCGCCGCAGTGATCGGAGAGAAGTGTTCGGTCGTCAAAACGCTTGGGAATCTCAACAACCATATCGGATTGCCACTCACTGTTCTGCGCGCAAGCCGGAGGGATGACGTCGGTGTGTTCGAAATGGGAATGAATCACGCCGGTGAATTGCAGCCACTTTGCGAAATTGCGCGCCCGGATGCCGCTGTCATTACCAACATCGGGACCGCACATATCGGTAATCTCGGGTCGCGTGAGGCAATCGCGTTGGAAAAATCTGTTGTTGCCGAGTCGGCTCCTGCGAAAGGATTTGTTATTCTCAACGCGAATGACGATTTTGCGGACTGGATCGCCGCGCGCTGCAAAGCCCGTGTGATACGGGCGGGACTCAATCGCGGAGAAGTTCGCGCGCACCATGTCGAGCAAGGTCTCGCGGGCACAAAATTCCTGTTGTCAGCTCGCTCACAGACGACCGAAGTCCGTTTGCCGGTGCACGGCGAGCACATGGTTGCGAACGCCTGTCTTGCGGCGGCAGTCGGGCTCGAACTTGGCCTGACGCTGGTCCAATGCGCGGCGGGTCTCGCAAAAACCGCTATCCCTGGGAATCGCCTCAGGCTCAAAGCGCTCGGGCAGATGGTCGTCATTAACGACGCGTATAACGCGAATCCCGACTCGATGGTGGCCGCATTAAAAACGGTGAGCCAAGTCACCTCCAAAGGGCGTCGAGTCGCTGCGCTCGGCCGGATGGGAGAACTCGGAAACGAATCCGAAGCTGCCCACCGGCGCATCGGCAAAGCAGTGGCCGACCTCGGATTCGACTACCTGGTCACGGTTGGTAACGAGGCGCGCCTGATCGCCGCAGCGGCGAGTTCGGCCGGGCTGAATTCCGTGACAGAAGCTGACACGCACGAGCAAGCAGTCGAAGCGCTGCTGAAATATCTGGAACCGGATGACGTCCTTCTGGTGAAAGGGAGTTTCGCGTCCGCGATGGATCGCGTGGTTAATGGGCTCGAGACCTCGTTTGAGGATGCGGTCCGGAGGTCGCCATGATGTTCTATCTCTATTACCTGAGTCAGGGACCGGGAGCGCTCGCGAACGGGTTCAACGTTTTTCAGTATGTTTCGTTTCGAGCGGTTTGCGCTGCCATTACGGCGTTTCTGCTCTGTCTGGTTTTTGGCAACTGGGTGATTCGAAAATTGACCTCGCTCAAGTTTGGGCAACCGATTCGAACTGCGGAAGAGGTCCATCGCTTGTTCGAACTTCACGGTGCGAAAAGAGGAACGCCGACCATGGGCGGCGTTTTCTTCATGGGATCGGTGGTCGTTTCCACGCTTTTTTGGGCCCGGCCGGACAATCACTTTGTCTGGCTTTGCCTGTTCACGATTCTGTTCACAGGCGGTCTAGGGTTCGTTGATGACTATATCAAGGTCACCAGGAAAAAATCGGACGGTATCCCGGGCCGGGTAAAGTTGATCTGCCAATTCATTTTGGCGGCGATCGTGACGACGTTTTTCCTGCTGGATCCCGCCCTCGAGATTCAGGCAAAGGAACTTTACATCCCATTCTTCAAAGAGCCGATCATTGCGAATCTTGGATGGTTTACTCTGATCTTTTTCGCGATCGTGATCGTCGGCACCTCGAACGCTGTGAACCTGACGGACGGACTCGACGGCCTTGCCACCGGATGCACGGTGACGGTTGCGTCGACCTACGCGATTCTTGCGTACGCCGCCGGGAACGTTGCTGTTGCGACCTACCTCGATCTTCCGTTTTATCGTGGCAGCGAGGAGCTAACCATCATTTGCACGGCGCTGGTCGGAGGCGGTCTCGGTTTCCTCTGGTTCAATTGCCACCCTGCAAAAGTCTTTATGGGCGACACCGGGTCGCTCTCGATCGGCGGGACCCTCGGCGTGATCGCGATATGCTGTAAGCAAGAGCTTCTGCTGATTGTGATTGGGGGAATCTTTGTGATCGAAGCGCTCTCCGTGATCCTCCAGGTCGCCAGCTTCAAACTTACCGGCAAACGGATCCTGCTGATGTCTCCGTTGCATCATCATTTTGAATTAAAGGGGTGGAAGGAGAACACCGTCATTGTCCGATTCTGGATCATGTCGTTGATGTTCGCATTTCTGGGACTTGCCACATTAAAGTTGCGATGACCCTCGATCACAAGAGAGCAGCCGTATTGGGTTTAGGGAGCAGCGGAGAAGCTGCTGCCCGGCTGCTGCAACGTCGAGGGGCCAGCGTTACAGTCTTCGACAGTGGGAACCCGGATGCGCACAAAATCCAGGGCCTCACGGAGCTCGGAATTGGCGTTGTGGCAGGTGCGGCGGCAGACACGGCAATGGCCGATTACGATCTGACGGTACTGAGTCCCGGAATCGATCCCGGCGCGCCGCTGGTGCGGAACTTTCGCCGGCAAGGCGCAGACTTCGTCGGCGAGCTGGAATTGGCATTCCGTCTTTGTGATCGGCCCGTGATCGCGATCACTGGTACGAACGGCAAAACGACGACGACACAACTGATCGAGTCGATGTTGAATGGAGCAGGGCATCGCACGGTTGCCTGTGGAAATATCGGGATGCCATTTGCTGATGCGGTTCAGCGGCAAAGCGAGCTGGATTTCTTCACCGTCGAGGTCAGTTCGTTCCAGTTGGAGACGATCTCGACCTTTCGACCGCACGTCGCAGTCTGGCTGAATCTGACGCCCGATCATCTGGACCGTTATCCGGGTGTGCCGGAGTATCGGACTGCGAAGCTGCGGATTTTTGAAAATCAAAAATCCAGCGACTTCGCAATCGTCAACTATTTGGACGCTCTGCCCGAACTCGCAGCCAAAGGCATTACATTCAGCGCTTACTCGGACAAGGCCGACATCACGTTAGTTCAGGATGAGATTCGGTTTCGAGGCGTGCCGGTGCTTGGGATGCGGCAGACGCATCTCTCCGGGGTTCATAATGCAGAAAATTTGATGGCGGCTTTGGGAACGGCCTCCGCTCTTCGTATTCCTTGGGAAAAGGCTAAACTCGGACTAACAAACTACCGGCTTCTCCCACATCGCTGCGAGAAAGTCGGCGAAGTCAACGGAGTGACCTACGTCAACGACTCGAAAGCGACTAATCTGGATGCGCTTGTCAAAGCGCTGGAGTCGCAGTCGAAGCCGGTTCTCCTGATTGCCGGTGGAAAAGACAAAGGATTTGAGTTCGATACAATCGCGGGGCTGGTTAAACAGAAGGTGAAACACGCTATCTTAATCGGGGAAATGGCCGGCCGGATCAGCAAGAGCTGGTCGAAAGTCGTTCCATGCTCTGGAGCCGAGACATTGCGGATGGCGGTCGAACTGGCCCGGCAGAACAGCCTGCCGGGCGATGTGGTGCTTTTTTCGCCCGGAACATCTTCTTTCGACATGTTCAAAAACTATGCTGATCGCGGCGATCAGTTCCGCGAAATCATTCAGGAGTCAGTAAGGTGAGAATTCCTAAGCCGGCTGCTAATCAAACCCAGAAGAAACGACTGCGAGCCTCGGCGCAACGAGCCGTAGCAAAATACGCCGACGAAGATTACGGCGCGGAGGAACCGAACGTAAAGTTATCGCGCGCGTTCGTGGTGGTGCTGCTCCTTCATGTTGTTGCAGTTGGAGGAATATTTGCGTTCAGCGCGCTTAAGGACCGGCAGACTGCCACCATTGCAGGAAGAGGGTGGACAAACGGTCAAAAGCCTACCGTGGCGCAGGGTGCAGGTGCGCAGAATGGAGGCGCAGTGAAACCGATTTCATCTGAAGTGCAGAACCTGGCGGACTCCTCTCGGACATCCGGCAGCGGGACTGGCAGGCCGCAAGCCGCCGGTTCGGGACCGGAGAACGCGTCCGAATCTCCAAAGGTCTATGTGGTTCAGCGAGGTGACAGCCCGGCGAGGATCGCCAAAAAATTTAAAGTCAGCTATGCGAGCCTGCTCAAGACTAACAACATAGACGATCCGAAGAAGCTACAGATTGGGCAGAAGCTTTTGATACCGATAGTCAACAGATAACGCTTCCGCGCGCCTGCGCTGCAAATGCATAGACAAAGTGCATATGTTTTGGTTCTTGCAGTTGCTGTTTTGATCACCCTCGGTCTGGTGATGCTTTACAGCACGGGCGCTTTTGCTCCCGACAGCCATGGGGACCAATTCAACTTCCTGAAGAAGCAGAGCTTTTGGCTCGGAGTCGGGTTTATCTGTTCGATCGTGTTTTCGCTGGTCGACTATCATCGGCTCGAGCGCTCCTGGTACGTGATGGTTCCGCTCGCATTGGGGCTGCTGGGTCTTTGCTTTGTTCGTCCGATCGGGATGCGACTCAACGGTTCCTCGCGCTGGATTCATGCCGGGTCAATCACATTCCAGCCGTCGGAGTTGGCAAAGCTTGCAGCGATTATTTTCATCGCCTGGTGGTTCACGAAATTTGAGGCGCGATCAAAAGGGCTCCTGATGGGGCTGGTCTATCCGATCGGCGTAGTGATGTCGCTGCTCGCGCTGATTGTGATTGAAACGGATCTCGGAACGACTCTGCTGATCGGAGCAACCATTCTTCTGATGATGTTCGTGGCGGGCGCGAGCCCGAAGTATCTCGGTCCAATGGTTATCATCGGTCTGGTATCGATTCTCGTCATCGCGTGGCACATCTCTGAACGGCAGGGCCGGCTGTTGGCGTTTCTGCACCCGGAGCAGTACGAAGCAAAAGAGGGCCACCAGCAATGGATGGGCCTGATCGCTTTCGGCTCCGGCGGGGTCGAAGGTCTCGGGTTGGGCAATGGTCGGCAAAAGATGCTCTATCTGCCGTATGCGCACACCGATTTTATATTTCCGGTCATTGGTGAAGAACTCGGGTTGCGCGTGACGCTGACGGTGGTGTTCTGCTACCTGTTAATTGTCACATCCGGCGTTCTGATTGCCCTGAATGCAAAAGACCAGTTCGGCATGTTACTAGGTTTTGGATGCACCGCGGCTGTCGGTTTGCAGGCTGCGATCAATCTTGGGGTTACGACCTCCCTGTTGCCTAACAAGGGACTCCCGTTGCCATTCATTAGCTATGGTGGGTCTAATCTCCTTTTCTGTCTCGTTGTCATCGGGATACTCATCAACATTTACAGGCAAGGCAAAGAAGACAAAACCACTGGAAACGCCCAAGTAATGGTCCGGATCCGGCACGTCTCCAGATTTTAGAGGGTCCACTCCATGAAAGTTGCAATCGCATGTGGAGGAACCGGAGGACATCTTTTCCCGGGACTTGCCGTTGCAGAAGTTTTAAAACGTCGGGGACACGAAGTCCTGTTGCTGATTTCCGAGAAGCAGATCGATTCGATCGCGGTCGGGAATCGGAAGGAATTCAATGTCGAGAAGATTCCTTCAGTCGGTCTGACCAACATGTTTTCCGCGCAGTTATTTGCTTTTCTAGAGAAGTTTGTGAGTGGATTGATGGCGTGCCTCAGAATCTATCGTTCGTTCAATCCCGAAGCGGTTCTCGGGATGGGTGGATTCACGTCCACCGGTCCAATTCTTGCCGGGCGGATACAGAGGTTGCCGACGTTCATCCACGAATCGAACGCAATCCCCGGCAAAGCGAATCGCCTGAATGCACTGCTTTCGAACGAGGTATTGCTCGGCTTTGAGGAGTGCTCCCGATTTTTCCCGAAAAAGTTGGTTGAAGTCACCGGCACGCCGATCCGCGATAGCCTGAAAACGCCGGTTAACCGGGAACAGGCGTTGAAAAATCTGGGTCTGAAGAGCGGGTTACAGACGGTCCTAGTGATGGGTGGGAGCCAGGGAGCACATGGGATTAATGAAGCCATAGTCGGGACACTGCGCCGATTTGCCGAAAGGGAGGTCCAATTTATCCATCTGACCGGCCGAGAAGATGAACACTACGTTTTCGAATGTTATAAAGGGGAAGGAATTCCTGCGTTTGTCAGCGCGTTTTACAGCCGAATGGAAGAGCCTTACACCGTGGCCGATATTGCCATCGCACGGGCGGGTGCCGCGAGTCTGACGGAGCTCGCCTACTTTGGTTTGCCGAGCATTTTAATCCCATACCCGTTTGCTGCTGAAAATCATCAATTATTCAATGCGGAAATATTTGCTAAACATGGTGTCGCTGAAGTATTACAAGAGTCGCGTGTCAACGGAGACACGTTGGGCTCATTGATAGATCATTATTTGACCAGCGGAGCGTTACGTCCTGCGGCCGGGGAATCTCGTGCGCTCGGCCCGGACACGGCCGCAACCAGAATTGTAGAAATCATCGAGAAATCCCGCAAATGATGTTTGATCTGCCAAAGAAACTTGCTGAGTTTCTGCTGAGTAATCCGAAGCGGATTCATCTGCTCGGAGTGGCCGGCTCCGGTATGAGCGGGATCGCCGGGTTGCTGCTTGCGCTCGGACATCGTGTGAGCGGGTGCGACCGGGTCAGTTCGATCGAAACACGCCGGCTCGAAACGCTTGGTCTCAAATTTTATCTACCGCAAACCGAAGAAACCGTTCGTGGTGCAGAGCTCATCATTTACTCGTCCGCGATCCGACGTGGAAATCCGGCGTTCGACGAAGCAGTGAGGCTGGGCTTGCCGATGGTGCGACGGGCGGAGGCGCTGGCGGCACTGTTACAGATAAAAAGGGGGATAGTGATTGCCGGCATGCACGGCAAAACAACGACCTCTTCGATGACGGCGCACGTGCTTCGTGTCGGGGGACTCAACCCTTCGCATTACGTCGGAGCTGAAATTCCGATTCTCGGTACCAATGCGCACTGGGAACAGAATGGTGAATATTTTGTTGCAGAAGGAGACGAAAGCGATGGCACCCTTGGGATCTATCATGCCGAGCACGGCATCGTCCTCAATATCGAAGAAGAGCATCTCGACTACTACGCGAACCTCGCGGCGATCGAGGAGGTGTACGCCCGGTTCGTCAACCAACTCACCGGCAAAGTAATCTATTGTGCCGACGATCCGACGACTGCGCGGCTGTGCGCGTCTCGTTCGAATGCGGTCTCATACGGCAAAACGGAATCTGCTCTTTATCAATATCGCGAGTTTAAGGGAGGATCGTGCGGATCGCGGTTTGAAGCCTGGCGAGGCGGCGAGCGTCTGGGCGAGGTTTTACTTGGTGTTCCCGGGGCTCACAATGTCAGCAACGCCCTGGCGGTGATCGCGCTTGCAACCGAGATCGGCGTGCCGTTCGCGCAAGTTGCCGGTGGACTGGAATCTTTTCGAGGAGCGCGAAGACGATTCGAGATCCGGCTGCAGAAAAACGAGATAACGGTCGTCGACGATTACGGGCATCATCCGACCGAGATCAAAGCGACGATTGAGACAGCCCGTTCCCTGAACTGCAAGCGGCTGATTGTAATGTTTCAACCGCATCGTTATTCGAGAACAAAAGCGCTGCAGAAAGAGTTCGGCGCTTCATTCGATCTGGCAGACCTGGTGCACGTCACGGACATTTACGCCGCAAGCGAGCCTCCAATCCCGGGCGTCTCAGGAAACGTGATTGTGGCCGCGTTGCAGGAGCGCAATCACCCGGGCGCAGTGTACGTGCCGAAGCGAAGCAATCTTCATCGGGAGATCGGACGAATTGCGGAGCCTGGAGATTTAGTCTTGAGCCTTGGCGCCGGGGATATTCACGAGGAGGCGACAAAACTGGTGAAAGACCTCGAGCTCTCGTTCCAGTTGCGAGAGGTTATGGGGGCCGGCGTTGTCCGGCTCTACGAGCCGCTTTCGAAGCACACGACGCTTCGCGTCGGAGGGCCCGGACAGTTCTGGGTCGAACCGGAAACGCGCGGTGGACTGGCGAACGTTTTGGAATTCTGCGAGGTCAATCGCTTGCCTGTAATGCTGGTTGGACGCGGGTCCAATCTCCTGGTGCGCGAGGGCGGAATCACTGGGGTCGTGATTCATTTGAATCGCGGCGATTTCATGGAGCTGGCCGTCGATGGGGACGAAATTCATGTGGGTGCCGGGGTCCGGCTCAAGCAAGTTGCGGCAGCTGCCCGGAACGCAGGGCTTGGCGGCCTGGAATGGATGGACGGTATTCCGGGAAATGTGGGCGGGTGTCTCCGGATGAATGCGGGAGCGATGGGAAGCGAGACATTCGAAAAGGTCGCCAGCGTTCAGGTTGTCAGTTCCCGCGGCGAATTTGAGACGCTCTCCCCGAGTGAAATGCGGATTCACTATCGCAACGTGCCGACGTTGCGCGATCACTACGCCGTTTCCGCTGTGTTCCGCGGGGAAAAAACAAGCATCGACGCAATCGACCGGCGCCTGCTGGAGTCGAGTCAAACGAGAAAGACGACTCAACCGGTCGCAGCGAGCGCAGGTTGCATTTTTAAAAATCCTCGCGAGATCCCGGCGGGGAAACTCGTCGAAGAGCTGGGATTGAAAAATCGCCGAGTGGGCGCAGCGCGAGTTTCTGAGATACACGGTAATTTTATTGTGAACGATGGCGGTGCGCGTTCACAGGACATCCTCCGGTTGATTGCCGAGATTCAATCGATCGCGAAGGAACAGCGCGGGATCGATTTGATGACTGAAGTACAGATTGTGGGAGTAGAAGATGAATAGCTTTTTGTTCGAAAAGAAAATTGCGGTGTTATGCGGTGGACCGAGTTCGGAGCGCGAAGTTTCGTTGCGTTCTGGAGCG
>CAZMNG010000004.1:0-18895 GCA_964567505.1 uncultured Chthoniobacterales bacterium | reverse complement strand
TCAGCGCGGCCGCTCCGGTGGCTGTGGCAGCGGCTCCTGCAGCCGGCGCCGCGGCAGCTCCAGCGGCGGAGGAGAAGACCGCGTTCGACGTCATCCTGAAGGAGATCGGCCCCAATAAGATCGCCGTGATCAAGGAAGTTCGTGCGTCGGTTGCCGGCCTGGGTCTGGCTGAGGCTAAAGCATTGGTCGAAGGTGCACCGAAAACTGTGAAGGAAGGTGTGACCAAGCAGGAAGCCGAAGAGATCAAAAAGAAGATCGAAGCAGCCGGGGCGAAAGTCGAAGTCAAGTAACCCGGCTCGGATCGGGCCGATGGAGCCGCTCTCGGGTACGCGGGCGTGAAGATCTGAGAATTACCGCTTGCAAGCTGCTTTCCAGGCAGCTTGCGGCGGGTGAACTTCTCACCATGGTTTTATCCGGCACGCCCGGATCGTGGGCATCCCGGGCTCCAACTTCAAGCGGCTCTCCGGAACGCAGACCGTAGCGCTGGCCAACCGGCCGGTAAATCGGCAGGCTCGGTATTTTTCGGACTTGCGGCTTCTGTGAGGTTGCGTATTTTAATGTTCCGTAAACCGCGGGGACCTCGAGATATCGCTCGCAAGTTACAAGAGATAACAGATTGGCAGCTCCATCAGCGTGGCAAATTTGACAAGCCAGGCGCGTGGGGCTATTTGTCTTCCCCTTTGTTGTTGAAACCATCACAAAAGCGGTAGTCAGCGGCGGGGCATCCTGTTGTGCTCCTTCGGCTAGCTAACACGTCACCGTATGTCAGACCGTATTTATTTCGGAAAGATCAAAGAAGCGATTGAGCCGCCCAATCTGATCGAAGTCCAGCTCAATTCTTACGTAGAGTTTCTGCAGAAGGACATTTCGCCTGGGAAGCGAAAAAACGTCGGTCTCCAAGCTGTTTTCAGGGAAGTATTTCCAATCCAGAGCTACGACGACAAAGTCGTACTGGACTTTGTCAGTTACGACATCGGGGATCCGAAAATGTCCGCTCTGGAATGCCAACGGGAAGGTCAGACGTTCAGCGCGCCGCTGCATGTGACTTTCCAGCTCCGGGACGACAAGGGGACCAAGGAAGAGAAAGTGTACATGGGCGAAATCCCGTTGATGACTCCGCAAGGAACATTCGTTATCAACGGTGCAGAGCGCGTTGTTGTCAGCCAGTTGCATCGCTCTCCGGGTATCGCGTTTGAATCTTCGATCCATTTGAACGGCAAAGTGCTCTACAGCTTCCGGATCATTCCCGATCGCGGTTCCTGGCTCGAAGTGCAGTTCGATACGAACGATCTGCTCTACATCTACCTGGACCGTCGCAAACGTCGCCGTAAGTTTCTGGCAACCACTTTCCTGCGCTCGATCGGATTCAGCGACGACAGCGATATCATCAAGATTTTTTACAATATCGAGAAGCTCAACCTGAACAGCGAAGTCTCCGAAGATGAGTTGAACACTCGAGTTCTGATCAAGGATGTGCGCGATGGTGAAATCACGGTGGCTCGCGGGTTTGAACCTCTCACCAAGGCCACAATTCAGCAGATCCTTTCTCTCGGCATTACCGAAGTCGACGTGGTCGACACCAAGGACGACGACACGATCATCAAGTCGATCAAGAAAGATCCGGCGCACGATGAAGAGGAGGCGCTCAAGGATATCTATCGCAGGTTGCGTCCTGGGGATCCGCCGACGGTGGCGAATGCGCGCGGCTTGCTTCGACGATTATTTTTTGATCCGAAAAAATACGACCTCGGCAGAGTCGGCCGGTACAAAATCAACCAGAAGCTTGGCATTGACGTCGATCTGGCTGAACGGACGTTGACCAAGGAAGATTTCATCGGGGCGATGAAATACCTGATCACCTTGCGAAAAGGCGAGGGAATACTGGATGATATCGATCACCTTGGCAGCCGCCGGGTCCGGACAGTCGGAGAATTGCTTGCAAATCAGTGCCGTGTCGGACTGGCACGCACCGAGCGTCTCGTCAAAGAACGCATGACGTTGTTCGACGTGAACGTCGACGGGATGACGCCGCAAAAGCTGATCAATCCCAAAGCGTTGAGCGCGGTCATTCGCGATTTCTTTGGCCGCTCGCAATTGAGCCAGTTCATGGATCAGACCAATCCGCTGGCGGAATTGACCCATAAACGGCGGTTGTCCGCGCTTGGGCCAGGCGGCTTGAGCCGGGATCGTGCAGGGTTTGAAGTGCGCGACGTGCATCCGTCGCACTACGGACGTATTTGTCCGATTGAGACACCGGAAGGTCCGAACATCGGCCTTATCAGCTCGATGAGCACTTTTTCGCGGATCAACGAGTTCGGATTTATCGAGACTCCGTACCGCCGGGTTGAAAATGGCCGGGTGACAACCCAGATCGATTATCTGACCGCAGACCGGGAAGAGAACTACCTCGTCGCGCAAGCGAATGCGCCGATCGATGAGCACGGGAACTTCACGGACGAAAAGGTCTCTTGCCGTTATCGCGGTGACTTCCTTGAACTCGAACCGGCGAAAATCAATTACATGGATATTTCGCCGAAGCAGTTGGTTTCGGTTGCTGCCGGGTTGATTCCGTTTCTTGAACACGACGACGCTAACCGGGCTTTGATGGGTTCAAACATGCAACGCCAAGGGGTGCCGTTAATCCGGTCGGAATCGCCCTTAGTCGGTACTGGTCTGGAGGGTAAGGTTGCGCGTGACTCCAAGGCGGTGATCGTTTCGGAAGCCGACGGCGTAGTTGCCTCTGTTACTGCGGAACAAATCGTCATTTCGAAGGATGGGAAGGCGCCTGAGTCGAAGAAGAAACTCATCAGCCGGCCTGATGACGGTCTGTACGCGTACGAACTCCGCAAGTTCATGCGTTCGAACGCCGGAACCTGCATTAACCAGAAGCCGATCGTTAAGAAGGGTCAGCGGGTTGGAGCGGGCCAGGTGATTGCGGATGGACCGAATACTGAGGCGGGCGAACTTGCGCTCGGTCGTAACGTGCTCGTGGCGTTCATGCCGTGGAACGGGTACAACTTTGAGGACGCGATCCTGATCTCGGAAAAGGTCGTAAAAGAGGATATCTACACTTCGATCCACATCGATGAATTCGAGATCGGGGCTCGGGACACGAAGCTGGGCCCGGAAGAAATCACGCGCGATATTCCGAATGTGAGCGAAGAAGCGCTGAGGAACCTTGGACCGGATGGCGTCATTCGGGTCGGAGCTGAAGTGAAACCAGGCGATATCCTGGTCGGCAAGATCACGCCGAAGAGCGAGACCGAACTCGCACCGGAAGAACGGTTGCTGCGAGCAATCTTCGGAGAGAAAGCCGCAGACGTGAAGGATACTTCACTTACGGTTCCGTCCGGAACCTACGGCATCGTCATGGATGTCAAAGTTTCTTCGCGCAAAGAAGTTGCGAAACAGAAACTCACTCCGGCTGAAACCAAACGGCAGGCAAAGCAGATCGGCGAAGATTACAGGAAAAAGAAGGACGGGCTGCACGAAGAACTGACTGAAGCGCTGTCCAACATTCTCCTTGGTGAAAAGATCCCGCTCGACGTGGTGAACGCCGAGACTGGTGAAATTATCATCCCGGCAAATCGCAAGATTACCAAGACACTTCTTCGCAAGCTCGCCGGTGTCTACGATCACGTCGACATCGATCCGAGTCCGATCCGGAACAAGATTCGCGAAATCATCAGCTCGTTTGAACACAAGTTCGCCGAATTGGATCTGGAGAAGGAACGGTCACTCGATCGCATTGAAAGTGGTGACGATATCGATCCTGGGATTATCAAACAGGTTAAAGTCTACATCGCGAGCAAGCGTAAGCTAAGCGTCGGCGACAAGATGGCGGGTCGGCACGGGAACAAAGGCGTTGTGGCCAAAATTGTGCCCGAAGAAGATATGCCCTTCCTGCACGACGGGACGCCGGTTGAAATTGTGCTTAACCCGCTCGGTGTGCCGAGCCGGATGAACGTCGGTCAGGTGCTCGAAACGCACCTCGGAGTTGCCGCAAAGGCGCTTGGATTCAAGGTAGCAACGCCGGTATTTGACGGAATCGATGAGCCCGAGATTCGCAAATATCTGACGGAGGCGAAGAAAGTCGATGGATTCACGTGGGTCACTGAGACCGGTAAATCGCAGCTGTACGATGGGCGGACGGGAGAAGCGTTCGATCAAAATGTCGTGGTCGGATACATCTATATGCTGAAGCTCGGGCACCTGGTTGCCGACAAGATCCACGCGCGCGCGGTTGGACCGTACTCGCTTGTGACGCAACAGCCGCTCGGCGGCAAAGCCCAATACGGTGGACAGCGATTCGGAGAAATGGAAGTCTGGGCGCTTGAAGCCTACGGTGCGGCCTACACGCTGCAGGAACTTCTGACCGTGAAATCGGACGACGTGCAGGGGCGAACCCGGATTTACGAGTCGATCGTAAAAGGCGATAACTCTCTGGAAGCGGGAACGCCCGAGTCATTCAACGTTCTGATCAAAGAAATGCAGAGCTTGGGACTGGATGTGAAAGTGGGAGGTCGTTCCCAGGTTTTCGGCGATTCAACGCTTGATGCGGCGCCAGCGGCTGGGTGATGAAGCCAATGTCAACTGTGGTGGTTCGGTAATCTGGTCCACCACAAGCTGCGCAGCGTCGGTAAGGGCAGTTTCCAAATTTTTAGACAGTTAACCACTTATCGGTGGAAAGTATGAACGAAACGAATCTTCGCGAGATTTTTGGGGAGGAGCGCTCGGTCGGGTTTGACCAAGTGGCTATCAGCGTCGCGTCGCCGGATGCGATACGCTCCTGGAGCAAGGGCGAGGTAAAAAATCCGGAAACAATTAATTACAGAACGTTTAAGCCTGAGAAAGGCGGCCTGTTCTGTGAACGCATTTTCGGTCCGACTCGCGACTGGGAGTGCTCGTGCGGGAAGTACAAGCGAATCAAGCACAAGGGAGTCATTTGCGACCGCTGCGGTGTTGAGGTGACGCTGTCGCGTGTACGGCGTGAGCGGATGGGGCATATCGAACTGGCAGTCCCTGTCTCGCACATCTGGTTTTACAAGTGCATGCCGTCCCGGATCGGGTTGATGCTCGACATGAGTTCACGGCAGCTTGAACGCGTCATTTATTACGAGGACTACATCGTCATCGATCCCGGCCAGACTCAGCTCCAGAAGACGCAGCTGCTGAACGAGCAGGAGTATCGCGAAGCACAGGAACAGTACGGTGAAACATTTGTCGCCGGCATGGGTGCCGAAGCGATCAAGATGCTGCTCTCCCAGACGGAGCTCCGTTCGCTGAACGCGGAATTGGAAGAGTCGATGAACAATACCAAGAGCAAGCAGATCCGCAAAAAGCTCGCAAAGCGATTAAAGCTTGTTCAAGGGTTCATAAACTCACACTCGCGCCCGGAGTGGATGATTCTCGATGTGCTGCCGGTGATTCCTCCGGACTTGCGACCACTGGTTCCGCTGGAAGGCGGCCGGTTTGCGACTTCCGATCTGAACGACCTTTATCGACGCGTAATTAACCGGAATAACCGGTTGAAGAATCTTCTCCAGCTGAAGACTCCAGACGTCATCATCCGCAACGAAAAGCGAATGCTGCAGGAAGCGGTTGACGCATTGTTCGATAATGGCCGCCACGGCCGCGCGGTGACCGGTGCCGGGAATCGTCCGCTCAAATCGTTGAGCGATATGCTCAAAGGCAAGGGGGGCCGTTTCCGCCAGAACCTGCTCGGTAAGCGTGTGGATTACTCCGGGCGTTCCGTGATCGTGATCGGGCCGGAGCTGAAGCTTCATCAATGCGGGTTGCCTAAGAAAATGGCGCTCGTGCTCTTCGAGCCGTTCATCATTCGACGACTCAAGGAACTCGGATACGTGCACACGGTCCGCAGTGCAAAGAAGATGATCGAACGCCAGACGCCTGAGGTCTGGGATATTCTGGAAGAAGTGACCAAGGGTCATCCGGTGCTCCTGAACCGGGCGCCGACGCTGCACCGTTTGTCGATCCAGGCGTTTGAGCCGATGCTGATCGAAGGTGAGGCAATTCGCATTCACCCGCTCGTCTGCACAGCGTATAACGCTGACTTTGACGGCGACCAGATGGCGGTCCATGTGCCGCTCTCGGTCGAAGCACAGATGGAAGCCCGCCTGTTGATGCTGGCCCCGAACAATATCTTTTCCCCTTCGAGCGGGAAACCGATTACGACGCCATCGCAGGATATCGTGCTGGGTTGTTATTACCTTACGCAGAATCCGAGAAAGACCGCCCAGGCGGGCGAACGGCTCCGGTTGTTCTCCGAGCTTCAGGAAATCGAATTCGCGCTGGCCGAGAGAGCGATCAAGGTTCACGAAAAGATTCGGTTCAAGAATCCGAACGTCGGCAAGAAGACGATCTACGGAAGTCCGGATGTCAAAGTGATTGAGACAACCGCGGGTCGCGTGATCTTCAATGGGATCTGGCCGGAAGGACTCGGATTTTTCAACAAGGTCGCTGGGAAGAAGCAATTGAGCGACATCATCTGGCGGACTTACCAGGTTTCCGGTCAGCAGCAAACCGTTGAAACGCTGGATCGTCTCAAGGAACTCGGGTTCTCCTGGGCAACTCGGGCCGGTGTCTCGATCGGGATCACCGACATGATCATCCCCGACGAGAAAAAGACCGAGCTCGACAAGGCCTACAAGCAGATCGCCCTGGTCGAGAAGCAGTACCGCAGCGGTATCATCACTGACGGCGAACGCTACAACAAGGTGATCGACATCTGGACACACGCCGGCGAAGAAATCTCGAACGTGATGTTCCGGACCCTGGAGCATAATGAGGGACGCCGGGAATTGAATCCAGTCTTCCTGATGCAGGACTCCGGCGCCCGAGGCAATCGGCAGCAGGTCAAGCAGCTGGCCGGTATGCGTGGATTGATGGCCAAGCCGTCCGGTGAAATCATCGAGCGGCCCATTACATCGAACTTCCGAGAAGGTCTCTCGGTCCTTGAGTACTTCATTTCGACGCACGGCGCGCGTAAGGGTCTCGCAGATACGGCATTGAAAACGGCTGATTCAGGTTATCTCACTCGAAAGCTGGTCGACGCCGCGCAGGACGTCATTATCGTAGAACCGGATTGCGGGACGGCGAACGGAATTCTCGTCCGGCCCATTTACGAAGGAGACGACGAAGTGGTTGATCTGGCGACGCGTGTCGTTGGTCGCGTAAGTTGCGAGACGATCGTTGACCCGGTGACCAAGGATACAATCATCAAAGCGAACCAGCTGATCGAGGAATTGCCGGCGGCCGCTTTGATGAAAATCGGTGTTGAGCAGCTCAAGATTCGGTCGGTGCTCACTTGCGAATCGAAGCGCGGCGTGTGCGCCCAATGCTACGGACGCAATCTTGCGACCGGACGGATGGTGAAGCTCGGTGAAGCGGTCGGTATCATTGCCGCTCAAAGCATCGGTGAACCGGGTACCCAGCTGACGATGCGCACGTTCCACATCGGTGGGACCGCGACGCAGCTCTTCAAGCAGCCAATCATCAAGGCGAAGAATGACGGAAACGTCCACTTCAACGACCTGCGCGTTGTGCAGTCGGTCGACGGAAACTTTATCGTTCTGAACAAGAACGGATCGGTCTCCGTGCATGCAAAAGATGGGCGGGAGCTTGAACGCTACAATGTCGTTATCGGCTCGGTCATCTCTGTCGCGGACGGTGGGGCCGTAAAGAAGGGCGATACGTTCGTCCAGTGGGATCCGTATAACGTCCCGATTCTGACCGAGAGAACCGGACGGGTGGAGTTCCGGGATATGATTCCCGGTGTCACGGTGAAGCGTGAGATCGACGAGGCAACCGGCGTCATGGGCACGGTCGTGATTGAACACAAAGAGGATCTGCATCCGCAGACGGTGATCATTGACGATAAGGAAATGGTCGTTGCCAGTTACTCGATTCCTGCCGGTGCGCACGTCGTTGTGCAGGAACACAAGCGAGTGCAGGCCGGCACACTTCTGGCCAAGACCCCGCGTAAAATTGCCAAAACGAAAGACATTACCGGTGGTCTGCCGCGGGTTGCGGAATTATTCGAGGCGCGCCGGCCGAAAGAAGCTGCGGAGATCGCAAAGATCGACGGACTGGTCGAATTCGGTGGCACCGTTCGCGGTAAGCGCCGCTTAATCCTTCGGGATCCGATCAGCAGCCTGGAAGAAGAACATCTGATTCCGCTGAATAAGCACATGATCGTCTTCAAGGGTGACTTTGTTAAGAAGGGCTCCCAATTGACCGAGGGCCCGATTGTGCCGCACGAGATCCTGGATGTTTGCGGACCGCAGGACCTTCAGGAGCATCTGGTAAACGAAGTCCAGGAGGTCTATCGGCTACAGGGCGTTGAGATCAATGACAAGCACATCGAAATCATTGTTCGGCAAATGCTGCGCAAGGTGAAGGTGACAGAGCCCGGAGACACGAGCCTGCTCTGGGGTGACCAGGTCGACCGGCTTGAGTTTGACAAAGAGAACCGGCGGGTGGTCGAGCAGGGAGGCAAACCAGCCGAGGCAGCTCCTGTCCTTCTCGGAATCACGAAAGCGTCGCTTGAAACCGATAGCTTTATCTCGGCGGCTTCGTTCCAGGATACAACCCGTGTGCTGACTGAAGCGGCAACGCTTGGGAAGATCGACTTCCTGCGCGGATTCAAAGAGAACGTTATCATGGGTCATTTGATCCCGGCAGGAACAGGCTTTATGGGTCATCGCAGCATTCGCACGCTCGAAACCGGCGAACCGATCGGGAAACCTTTGACGCCAGTCGAGGCTGAACCGGTAGCAGTTGGCTAAATGTTGGAAGGGCCGCGTAAGCGGCCCTTTTCCATTTCGGACTGGGATGTAAATCCAGTGGATGCTCCGCCGGGAACGGGGCCTCATCGTTGAAGTTTTCTCATGTCTATCGCAACCAAGACGGGAGATTCAGGAACGACGGCGTTGATGTACGGCCGGCGCGTCTCGAAAACCGATGCGCGCGTTGAAGCCTATGGGACCGTCGACGAATTGAACGCGGCGCTGGGATTGGTTCGTGCAATCTCGAGCGAAGGTATCGTTTGCGAGACAGTCTTGCCAATTCAGAAGGACCTGATTGTCCTGATGGGTGAACTTGCAGTCGCCAACAAAGATCGGGAACGATATTTGAAAGATGGCTATGAGTCTGTGACTTCGAGCATGGTGGATCGTTTGACGGCTGCCGTAGACAATCTGGAGCAAAATTATCACGTCGATTTCAAGCATTGGGCGACCCCGGGACACAGCCATGAATCCGCGGTGTTGGACGTCGCTCGCACCACCTGCAGGAGGGCGGAGCGCCGTGTCATTTCGCTGAGCGAGACCTCGGAGTTTGTGAATCCAGAGACCATCCGCTACCTGAACCGGCTTTCAGATCTGCTCTGGTTATTTGCGCGATATACTGAAACCGACTAGCCCCAATTGCCGAACCCGATGTAGCGGGCGAGGTAGTTGTCAAACCGTGCAACGCCGCCAAGCCTCGGTGTATCAACCGACACAAATCCCCGGTTGCCGACGAGCTGGCGTGTCCTGACATCAAAGAGCATGATGCCTCGGAGGTGAAGGCTGCTGTAGGTCTGGCGGTCAAGTCCGTGCGCGAAGAAGCTCGCGGTCGTCTCTGAATTGATGAGCTTTGGCCAAAGTCCTTGGACCTCACCAGGGAATAATCCCGAAGAAAGTCATTTTATTTCGGGAACACTACAACGACACCGTCTTGTCAGCCGCATAAAGTTCGTGCGACTTGCCGCGCTGCCGCTACTGTCTTATAGGGAACTCCTTCTGAATGGACGGTATTTATCTCCGATATCCTGACGGTCAAAGGACTCAGCGGTCCGAAGACGAGACGCGCAGGCTCTGGAAAGAGGGCCTGCTGCCGAACGGCACTATTTATTGGCAGGAAGGAATGCCGGATTGGAAACCGGTGACGGAATGGCTCGGCGAACATCCCGTTGCGATTGAGAATCTTGATCGGGATGAATCACACCCCAAACCGGCCTCGTACCATTTTTTTCGGGATCCGAGCGGTCTCACGCGGTTTCTCCAGCGGCTTTTGTTCGTCAGTATCCTCGTTGCCTGCGTCGCATTGGTCGACGACGTGGCCGAGTACGTGCAAGTAGAAACCGGCAAAGGAACACCCGACCAGGTGGTGGACAACGATCCGGTCCAGGGGATTGTCGGGCTCCTGCAATCCGGGCTCGGAATAGTGACGGGAATAACGTTTTTGAAGTGGGTCTATCGAGCTTACAAAAACATTCAGGGATTTGGCGCGGAGCACTTGCGGTACTCGGCAACCTGGGCTGTCGCCTATTACTTCATGCCGATTCTTGGCCTGATTCGGCCGGTCCAAGTGATGAACGAAATCTGGCGAGCCAGTGATGACCCGAGAGACTGGCGTCACCGGCCTGGCTCGTGGCTGATCGGGAGCTGGTGGACGTTGTTTCTCGTCTACGCGGTCGTCACGCAAATCTCGCTCCAGCTCGCAATCCAGGCCTCGAACAACGATCAGTGGAACTTAGCGGCGATCATGGCGATTCTTGGCGACCTGATCTCAATCCCGCTGTCCATTGCAGCCCTGCGTCTGGTGACAGAAGTTTTCCGCAGACAAAAAGCTCTTGTCGACGGGGCAGAGTGATCGGCCCCCGGGGCCGCCACGTCATCGGTGGTTGCGGTTGCGTCGCGCCGAGTTCTCCTCAAGCGGAATTCAGATGTTGCTTCACATGCAACGTCCGGAACCGCCGCGGCTGCATATCATAAAATCGCCTGAAAACGCGCCGAAAATAATCGGTATCTTCATATCCGCAGGCGCATGCGATCTCATCGACGTTCATCGTCGTCAGCAGCAGCAGGTTCTTCGCGTGCTTCATTCGGGCACGATGAATTCCTTCCGTAGGATTGCATCCGTACGCCTGGCGATACACCCGGCTCAGATAGTCCGGATTCCGGTTGAGCTTTCGTGCGATCGTTGAGGTTGAAAGCGGTTCGCGAAAATTGCGAGTGATGAGTGACTGCGCCTGGTTGGCAAGATGCTGGGCCTGCTTCTGTTCGGTGAATTGCCGCCGGATTTGGAGCACGATCTCCAGCAGCATCAGTTTCACAAGCGTCGAAGCGTACTCTTTGTCAAGCCGGTGGTGTTCCTGGTCGTCCAGAAAACGGAGAAACAGTTCGGTCAACCGCAGCGGTTCAGGCAGCCGGCCATGCTGCGGGATCGATCCGCTGTCGGCGCTCGGTGCCGGCGTGCTCATGCTGGCGTAAAAATGGATCCAGTAAAACGACGTGTTAGCTGCGTACGGATCAACACCGCGATGGACCCGGCCCGGCCAGAGAATGAGGGTGTCTCCTTGCTCAAGCGTGAAAACCGTCGTCTCTTCTCCCAAAATCAGCGTGCCAGTTCGCACGAGGATGAGTTCGAACGAATCGATCACTCGCTCCGGATGGATGCCGTGGCCGGGCGATACGAAGAGGCCGGCGTTGGTTGGCTCAAAGTTCGATTTGTCTGAAACGGGAAGGGAATCAGCTCCAAAAAAACCGTCGCTTTTTGGGTTCATAAGAGTGCCGGATAATGTCTCTGCGCTCCTGGCCGGAATCGCTCGACTTGCGTGTGCTGTTCAAAATACTGGGCGCTTGCCGCGGGATTGTGAAATAAATAAAGCATGCCGAACAAGTTTGCAGCGATCATGGTGGGTTGCGGCGCGATGAGTGCAGAATGGCTTCGAAGCGCACGAGAGCTTGGAGTGGAAATTTCAGCGCTCGTCGATTTAAACGTCGATATGGCACGCTCGCGAGCGTCCGAGTTTCAACTCGACGCCCCGATATTTGATAATTTGGACGAAGCAATTCGCACGGCCGATGCCCAATTGCTCTTTGACTGTACAATACCGGCTGCGCACGCCGAAATTGACGAAAACGCGTTGGCGAACGGTTTGCACGTGCTCGTTGAGAAACCGCTCGCGACGACCCTGACCGGCGCCCGGCGCGTCGTCGGACTCGCTGCGAAGAACAAGCTGGTTCATGCCGTCATTCAGAACCGCCGATTTCATCCCGAGGTACGAAAGATCCGACGCCTCATTGAGCAGGGGCTTATCGGTGAGCTGACAACAGTGAACATCGACTTTTTTGTGCCGGCGCACTTTGGCGGCTTCCGCGAGAAAATGGACCATATCCTTCTAACCGATATGGCGATCCATCCTTTTGACACTGTCCGCTATCTGACAGGGGCGAACGCGGAGTGGGTCTATTGCGAAGAGTGGAATCCGAAAGGTTCCTGGTGGCAGCATGGCGCGTCCGCGCACGCCATTTTTTATATGAGCGGTGGCATCCGTTGCACGTTTCGAGGAAGCTGGTGCTCCGAGGGACTCCGAACCTCCTGGGACAGCGCGTGGCGCATCCTCGGAACAGAAGGGACAATCTGTTGGGATGGGTTGGACGAAATCCGCGGCGAACGCGTAAAAAAAGGGGAAGATGGGCCGGTAAAGCATGGACTCTTTTACGAGACTGAGGCCTTTACGGCCACCGAACAGCCAGACCCGGTTGAGACACGCGGACACTTCAGCGTGATGCGGCAATTTCTGCGGGATGTCTCGGACGGAATACCGGCGGAGACTCGAAGCACGGACAATATTCAGAGCCTGGCGATGGTGCTCGGAGCAATTGAAAGCGGCAAATCCGGCCAAAGAACGCCAATCGAGGCGTAAATGAACAAGTGACTGTGAAGTCGTTGAGATGATCCCTGCGATCGACCAGCCGCCTCGTCGTGTCAGCTATCTGCGCAGACTGGTAACGGTCGCGTTGACGCTTGGAATCGTCATTTCGACGTTCTATGTACTCAGTATCGGCCAACAATTTTTTGTTCCGCTGGCGATGGCGGTCCTGGCTGTCTATCTGGTCGATATATTGAGCCGTTTCATTCGGAAAGCATCGATCGCCGGGCACGCGGTGCCGGCAGCGATATCTGTGGTTCTTGCGTTCGCGATTATATTTGGGTGCGGATTTATCCTGATCGAAATCATCGCGCAGAACGCCCGGCATGTCGCGGTTGCCGCACCGAAATATCAGGCCCGACTGCAGCAATTGCAGGCGGAAGTATTTTCCAGGGTCGGTCTGGAGGAGCCGCCGGAGATCCAGCAATTGGTCAAGGCCATCGATCTCCGAGCGGTATTCGCGGCAATCGCCAAGCAGGTCGCCGCTATATTGGAGGATGTAACGCTGATCGTCATCTATGGACTGTTCATTATGCTTGAACGGCGGTTCATGCCGATTAAGGTCCAGGCGCTATTCCCCGATCCGGAGCGTCGAAAAAATGCAATTCGCATCATCCGCCGGATCGATCGCGACATTCACACTTACCTCGGTGTTAAGACGGTTGTTAGTCTGACCAGCGCGGGTTTAGCCTATGTTCTGATGCGAATTGTTGGATTGGATTTCGCTGAGTTCTGGGCGCTCCTCGTTTTTGTTCTACACTTTATCCCGACAATCGGTGTCATCGTCGCGACCCTGCTGCCGACGCTGCTTGCGGCGGTACAGTTCGATAGCCTCGGCCCGTTTCTTGTGATCGGAATCGGGATAACGGCGATTGCGCAATTCATGGGCAACATCGTCGAGCCTAACGTGATGGGCGAAACGCTTAATCTGAGCCCGCTGACGGTCATCCTGTCCCTGATCGTCTGGGGTTCGATCTGGGGGATTGTCGGCGCGTTCCTTTGCGTCCCTCTAACCGTAATCCTGGTGATCGTGCTTTCGAACTTTGAGTCGACGCGCTGGGTTGCCATTCTTCTTTCGAAAACGGGTGAAATTCGGCTGTCGGATTGAGCCGGAAATATTCGTCTGATCGCGGGTGCCAAATGCGTAATACCGGTCTAACTTTTGTTCATGAGTCTGCCGACGCGATTCGATCACTGTGTTATCCATGTCACGAACTGGGAGCGGTCCAATGCGTTTTATCGCGACGTGGTTGGGATTGAACTAGTCCCCAGAGGGAAACACTGGGCGTACCGGTTTGAAAACGCGCAACTTAATTTGCATGGCCCCGGTGTCGATGCGTTTCCGCTCGCGAAAGTCCCTGTCCCGCCAGGTGGGAGCGATCTCTGTTTCGAGTGGTCCGGGCCGATCGATGAGGCCCTACAACATCTGAGCAAACAAGGAATCGAAATCGAACTCGGCCCGGTCCAACGATCCGGTCACGGAGGCGCAGGAACCTCGGTCTATTTCCGTGATCCTGACGGTTCACTGTTAGAGTTCATCTCTTACGCAAAATAGAAGCTTGGCACAATGAAATCGGGTTGGATAGTGCTTGGCGCTCTTTGTATATTAGTCATTGCCGCATTCGCTGAGAGCGGGGCGTTTCGACTGGCTAGCGTGGATTGGAACGACGGCGGAACGGTGCCGATACGGAATGTGTTCAACGAATCCGGGTGTGACGGAAAGAATCTCTCTCCGGAATTTCATTGGTCGAGCGTGCCTGCAGGCGCTAAAAGCCTGGCGCTCACGATCTTCGATCCGGATGCCCCGGCTCAGGGTGGTTGGTGGCATTGGGTCGTATTTAATATTCCGGTGACAACCAGCGGTCTGGCCGGTGGCGCCGGCGACAGGCATGCGGGCCGTTTGCCGCCGGGGAGTGTCGAATGTCTGAATGACTATGGCGAACCGGGATACGGAGGGCCTTGTCCACCGGCTGGTACTACCCATCGATACGTTGCGAAACTTTATGCGCTTAACGTTGCGAAATTATCCCCTGGCGCCGATTCGTCCCCTGAAAACGTGGTCAGACAAATCGCCGCCCATTCGATGGCAACCGCGGAGCTAACAGTAAAATTCGGACATTAGCCTGCATATTTCGCAGAAAAATGCACTGGAGTTTAGACATTTTCCAACCTCTGGAGAACGGTTTGATGCCGCTCCTACGGAGCTGATCACAATTATTGGGTCTAAAAGCTATAAAGATCGCGCTCCTACGGAGCGTGCTTTTGGCATTCAAAATGTCCAAACTGCAGCTCCGCATGAATCCGTACTCGCTCGTCGTTAGTCATCGTTTTCCGCATGCCATCTTGGGGCGAACAAACCGTTGGTTCGATCGTGAGCGGTAATGGCTTATTTACCTTTTCGTCCGGATCACGATTTCGACGCGGCGATTGAGTTGCTGTTCTTCGACCGAACGATCTGCGGGAACGATCAGGTGTGTCTTGCCGAACCCCTGAGTCTGGATCCGATCTGGTTCGATCCCCATATTTTGGACCAGCCAATCTTTTACCGTATCCGCACGCCGTTCGCTCAGATTCATGTTGTACTCGTCGGTGCCAAATGAATCGGTGTGACCTTCGACTTTAAATACTGCCTGCGGGTTGCGCTGGATCAGGCGACCTAGTTTCTGAAGACTGGTCGTCGCTCCTTCGCGCAGATTCGCCGAATCGTAATCAAACAAAAGATCGGTCGGCATCAGGATCGGTGCTGTGCCGTTTCCGAGCTGGCCCGAGCCGGAGAGAAGTTCATCGAGGTTGCTGAAGCCGGCCGGCACACCGACGGTCCCGGGGAGAAGGGAATCTCCGACATCCTGATTGTCCGTTTTGCCAGGACTTTGCCGGTTCCCGGAAGAGATTCTGGGCCTGGAGGCCGGAACATCCGGTTTGTCCGAGAGGAGTTGCTCGCGGACTTCGGTCAGCTCTTTGTCGAGCGCGACGGCGCTCTCGGCCTTTGCTTTTGCGGCGGCGGTTAACGCGGATCGAGTGTCGACGCTCGGTTTTTCTTTGAGCTCCTTGAGCTGGGGAATCTCGGGTGCAGTCACTTGAGGGGCGGCCCGGAGCTCCTGAATATCCTTTTCAAACGACCCGTCAAACTGCGTCAGATTCTGGATCGTACCAGGTTCGCCCGCCGCTTTGCCCGGATTCTCCGTTTCCTTGGAATCAGATTCGAGCAACTTCTCATCAACCTGGACACGGCTGATGCTAAAACTGCGCGGAACGAGCCGGGGCGTATCAACCTGACCGAACCGCTCGAGTGTTTGCTTGCTGAAGAGATAAAAGAGTCCAGCGTGGAACAGGAACGAGATCGCAATCGCTGGCAAAATCCAGTGACGAAGCGAGACCGCGCTGTCCGCAAACATGTCCTCTGAATAGTGGGCCATAACCTCCGGAGTATATTACCAAGAGACCCGAACGACAACGGCTGCTCAGCGCTGCCCAAGTTTTTTTCATTGACGTTCACTGAGGTTCGCTGATTTTCGCTCTCTGTCTATGACTCAAGAGAAATCCCCCGCGGACCGCATGGAGAAGATTGTCAGCCTGTGTAAACGGCGTGGATTCATTTTTCAGTCGAGCGAAATTTACGGCGGATTAAATGGATGTTGGGATTACGGACCGCTCGGAACCGAGCTGAAGCGGAATCTGAAAGATTTCTGGTGGCGCCGGATGGTCCGGGAACGGGACGACGTGGTTGGCATGGATGGTTCGATTCTGATGAATCGCCAGGTCTGGGTTGCCAGTGGTCACGAGGCCACGTTCAGCGATCCGATGGTCGACTGTCGCGTCTGTAAGGCCAGACTTAGAGCGGATCAATTGCCGGAAAAGAATGGTCGTAAACAGTGTTCGGTCTGCGGCGGGTTCGATTTAACAGAACCGCGTGCGTTCAACCTGATGTTCAAGACCTACGTCGGCGCAACGGAAGATGAGTCGGCAATAACTTACCTGCGTCCGGAAACCGCGCAGGCCATTTTTGTGCAGTTTAGGAACGTTCTTGAGGTTTCGCGCAAAAAATTGCCCTTTGGCATTGCACAGATCGGTAAGGCCTTTCGCAACGAAATCAATCCGCGCAATTTCACTTTTCGTTCGCGGGAATTCGAACAGATGGAGCTCGAATACTTCTGCCGGCCTGAACAGGGGGCAGAGTTGCTCGAATACTGGCTTCAGGAAAGGCTGAAATTCTACGCGGATATCGGTATTGCGTCCGAATTGTTGCACGTTCATAAAATTCCACCGGAAGAATGCGCGCACTATTCGAAAGGCACCTACGACATTGAGTTTGCGTTCCCATTCGGCGTTCAGGAGCTGGAGGGTGTTGCTTACCGAACCGACTACGATTTGAGGCAACATCAGAATGCAAGCGGCAAGTCACTGGATTATTTCGACGAGGAAACGAAGCAGCGTTTCATCCCGCACGTTGTGGAACCCAGCGCAGGCGTCGATCGCGCGACGCTGGCGCTCATTTGCGCCGCGTATGCAGAAGAGCAGGTAACCGATGATAAAGGGAATGCCGACACGCGCACCGTCCTTCGATTCCACCCGCGTGTTGCACCGGTCAAGTGCGGCGTGTTTCCGTTGTTGAAGAACAACGCGAAACTCGTGGGAACGGCCCGCGAGATCGTGCAGCAGCTCCGGCCGCACATGATGGTTTTCTACGATGAATCAGGCGCTATCGGAAGACGCTATCGGCGCCAGGACGAAGCCGGGACCCCGTTTGGTGTGACGGTTGATTTCGATACAATCGGCGAGAACGGTCCCGCAAATGAAGGGACCGTCACGATTCGCGAACGCGACTCGATGAAGCAACTGCGAATCGCGATCGGCGAGGTAAAATCGTTCCTCAGTGAAAAGATCGGCTAACCCAAGCCACTGGTCTGAGCTCTCAAAGAATCAAGCGTAACCCAGCGGCGAAGGTCAGCCCGACGAGGCCCCAAAAAAACATCTGTTCGGAAACCACTTTCAGCAGGTACCGTCCTAGAATAACGCCCACGACGACCGCCGGGAAGAGTTTGAGATTAAACGCCAGAGATGCGGGGTTGATCAGTCCCAGGCCCGCGCTGAACGGAATCTTCACTAAGTTTCCGAGAAAAAACACCCAGGCGCCAGTCCCGACGAATTCAAACCGCGGAAGCCCAATCGCCAATAAGTAGATGGTCAGCACCGGTCCCGCGGCGTTGGCCAGCATGGTCGCGACCCCGGCCGCGACTCCAAAGGCCCAAGCGCTCGCGATCCGTGACCCGCGTCCGCTCAGAACGCTGGCGTCGGTGACTGTTTGCGCGAGCGGTTCCTGGCGCGACAAAAGGCGTAGCACAACCTGCAACGAGGTGAGCAGAACCACGGCAATGCCGATTATCCTGCTAAATAAAGGTGGGGGAATGACCCGAAAAAGAAGGACTCCAACCAGAATCCCCAGGGTGACGGCCGGCAGCAGTCGAAAAACTTCCGGCCATCGGGTGTGCCGCACAAAGCTGCCGACCGCGAGAACGTCCCCCAAGACCAGCATCGGTAAAATGACTCCGGTCGACTCGCGGGCGGGCAAGATTTGGGCCATAAGAGCGATGCCAAGCAAGCTGATCGCGCTGAAGCTGGTTTTCGAGAGGCCTAGAAACAAACCGGCTAACTCGGCCAGAATCCATTGGGAGAATTCTAAGTGCGCAAAGGGACCTTCGGTCACCCATTTCCCCCTATTTTTGTTTTATCATAAGTCAGCCGTTTCGCTTCGCTGCACACCCAGGCTCCGATCACTTGCGATATTGGTCGTTGGCGACCTTTTCCATCCATTCGACGACCTTACCGTCGAGATATTCCTGAATGGCGATATGCGTCATGGCAGTGGTTGGCGTTGCGCCATGCCAATGCTTCTCGCCCGGCTGGAACCAGATCACGTCGCCGGGATGAATCTCTTCAATCGGACCCCCTTCGCGCTGCACCCACCCGCAACCGGCGGTGACAATCAAGGTCTGACCGAGAGGGTGGGTGTGCCATGCGGTTCGAGCGCCGGGCTCGAACGTGACGCTGGCACCTGCCGCGCGTGCCGGAGCGTTTGACTGAAACAGAGGGTCAATGCGCACTGTGCCGGTAAACCAGTCGGCTGGTCCTTTGTTGGAAGCCTGTGATCCACTTCTTTTAATTTCCATATATTGA
>CAZMNG010000003.1:0-19172 GCA_964567505.1 uncultured Chthoniobacterales bacterium | reverse complement strand
CGAATCCAGCCGATCCTGATTTGACGACAAGATTTGAGGGCTACGCACACATTCCCGGGTTGCGCACATGCAACTCGGCGGTCCCAAGCAGCCCGGACGACGAGGCGGGAGGTGAGCGCTGATTTTCTGTTTACTGAATTGAGAGCCAGTATAGCGTCTCCGCATGCTGGACATTCGTCTCATACGCGAAAAACCTGATTTTGTCCGCGAGCGGCTGGCAACGCGCGATCCGGAGCTTGCGAAACTAGTCGACGAAGTTTTGAGTGTTGATTCCGAGCGACGCCGATTGCAAACGGAACTGCAACGGCTAAACGCCGAGCGAAACCAGCTCAGCAAATCGATCGGGGCACGTCGATCGAAAAACGAATCGAGCGCGGAGGAAGAATCGAAAGTCCGATCGATCGCAGAAGAAATCCGGCGTTTGAATGAGGCGGTTGCCCGGGCTGATGAGTCGCAGAGGGACATTATGCTTGGGATTCCAAACCTGCCTCATCCCGGCGCGCCGATTGGAGCGAACGCAGATGCAAATTCCCTGGTACGAATATGGGGTGAAAAGCCCAGTTTCAACTTTCAGCCGGTTGATCACGTCGACTTGGGGACCCGGCTTGGACTGTTTGACCCGGTGCGCGCTGCGAAAATCAGCGGATCTGGATACGTTTGTTTTACGAATTTAGGGGCGCGACTTCAGCGCGGGTTGATTCAATTTTTGCTGGATCTGCATACAGCGGAGCACGGCTACGTCGAAATCAGTCCGCCCTATATAGTCCGGCGCGATTGCATGGTTGGGACGGGGCAGTTGCCAAAGTTTGAAGAAGACGCTTACGGCCTCGAAGAAGGGGAGGCGTTTCTGATTCCGACAGCCGAGGTTCCACTGACAAACCTGCATCGGGAGGAAATATTATCGCACCCTGAGTTGCCGAAATATTTCGTTGCGCAGACACCGTGTTTCCGGCGGGAGGCGGGTTCGGCTGGTCGGGACACGCGGGGAATTATCAGGGTGCATCAATTCGACAAAGTGGAGCTGGTCAAGATTACGACTCCGGAGACATCTTACGAGGAGCACGAGCGATTGACGGCTGACGCGGAGAAGGTGCTTCAACTTCTCGGCCTGCATTATCGCGTGATCGAGCTTTGCACGGGCGACCTCGGACTGAGCATGGCGAAGACGTATGACCTGGAAGTCTGGGCTCCCGGCATGGGCCGTTACCTCGAGGTCTCAAGTTGTTCAAACGCAGAAGAGTACCAGGCGCGCCGAATGAACCTGAAGTTCAAGGATAAAGATGGGAAGAATCGTTTCTGCCACTCTTTGAATGGATCAGGGACAGCGCTCCCACGTCTTTGGGTGGCGTTGGTGGAGACGTATCAGCAATCGGACGGGTCGATTCTGGTGCCGAAGCCGCTGAAAGATTACCTGGGTATTGAAGTAATCCGGTGACTATCATGCTGTCCGTCCGGGACACAATGCATTCACCCGCCGTGGCTTTGCGTAAGTTAATGGCTATGGGGCTAGGCCGGATCTGGGTTAGCTGCGAACGTTTTCCGGCGAATGAGCCTGTACCTGCAATCCGCCGACGTGATTATCGCCTTCCTTCTGATCTTCGTCGAGCCACTCGCAGAACTCCTTGTAAATGGCGCTGCTAATCTCGATCAGGCGCAGTTGCGTCCGGTCCAGGTACTCGTGGAGACCGAAGCCAAAAATCTCTTCGATCGTGATATAACGGAGGTTGGCGAGTAACTTCCCGGACAACCGTTCGGCCTCGACCTTGTATTGGAACTCGCCGCGATCCACGCCGGTGATTTTGTGGAGCGAATAGTCGAGGGAATCGACGCAAAAAATAATTGATCTTGGAAAGGCCTGATTTTTCACCAGAAACTCAACCACCTTCCAAGGGACCACCTGGCCTCGATAATGCTTCCGGTATGGCTCCAAAGCGCTGCAGGACTTCAGCACTGCCATCCATTGCACGGTGTCGACGTTGCCGCCCACATCCTCGCCGCTTGGCAACAAGATATGGTATTTAATGTCTAATATTCGCGAGGTGCGGTCAGCGCGTTCGAGAAATGTGCCGAGCCTGATGAACTCCCAGCCTTCATCGTGCGCCATCGTCGCGTCGGTCACACCCTGGAACAATTGCGACCCTTCCAAAATCCACTTGAAGAACTCGTAGGTGCTGTTCTGAAACATCTGCTTCGCATCGCCGGACAAAAACAGGAGATAAAGGCGGTTGATTTGCTCCCACATTTCGACCGAGATCTGTTCACGAACCGTGCGCGCGTTCTCGCGGGCGGAGGCCAGGCAAGAGTAAATCGAATTTGGATTTTTCCGCTCGAAAGTCACGAAATCGACCACCGCATCGCCGGTGAGCTCAGGATAGAGCTGTTTGAACAGCTTTGTGTCCTCGAGACTGAAGATGATCGATTCCCAATGCTGCTGAGTGTTTTCGAGGTTTTGAACATCGAGCATGAGCTGGAGGTTGACGTCCATCATGCGCGCGTTGTTTTCGGCGCGTTCGGTGTATCGGCTCAACCAGAAAAGAGCATCGGCGACTCGGCTTAACATAAATTGCGTGAGTTGTTTCTAATACTGGCTGCGACTCGGGTTACACCGAACGAATGCGAGACCGAACGAAACAGAACTCCGGCCGGCGTATCCGATGTTGCGTGCGAGGTTAATCGCCCTGGACCTCTCAATCGTTCAACACCCATGTGTCCTTGCTTCCGCCACCCTGGGAGGAATTGACCACGAGAGAGCCTTTTCGCAACGCGATTCGCGTCAGGCCTCCCGGGATAATGGTGATTTTTTCGCCGTACAGAATGTAAGGTCGAAGATCAATGTGTCTTCCTTCAAAGTGATCGCCGCAAAAAGCCGGAGAGCGCGACAAGCGCACCACGGGCTGAGCCACGTAATTACGCGGATTTTTTTCGATTGCAGCCCGGAATTTTTCGATCTGGTCGCTAGTGGCCTGCGGTCCCATCAACATTCCGTAGCCGCCGCTTTCATTTGCGGATTTAACAACCAGCTCGGAAAGGTTTTCGAGGATGTACTTTCGATCGGACTCAAAGTGGGAAAGGTAAGTTTCGACATTTGGCAGGATCGGATCCTGATCCAGGTAATACCGAATCATTTTTGGTACGAAGTAATAGGTTACCTTGTCGTCTGCAACGCCCGTACCGATCGTGTTAGCCAGGCTGACATTGCCGCGGCGATAGGCGTCGACGATGCCCGGGACGCCTAGCACGGAATCGGGCCGGAACACCAGAGGATCCAGAAAATCATCGTCGATACGCCGATAGATCACGTCGACCCTTTTCAATCCCTGGGTTGTCTTCATGTAGACGACCCCATTTTTGGTTACGAGGTCGGCGCCGACTACGATTTCTATTCCCATCGTCCGCGCCAGGAATGAGTGCTCGAAGTAGGCCGAGTTGTAGATGCCCGGGGTCAGGAGAACGATCGTCGGGTCGATTTTACCGTTCGGGGCGATGTGCCGAAGCAGATCGAGCAGTTCCAGGCAGTAGGTATCCACCGGGCGCACGACATATCGAGAAAAAAGCTTGGGGAAAACCCGTTTCATTGCCTGCCGGTTCTCGAGCAAATAGGAAACCCCGGAAGGGCACCGAGCGTTGTCCTCCAATACGAGGTAATTGCCGTCTCCATCGCGAATGAGGTCGGTACCGCAAATATGGATATAGATGTCTCTTGGGACGTCGAACCCCATGAACTCGGGGCGAAAATGGGCGGCGCTCCGGATGATTTCGGCTGGGATAATCCCGTCGCGCACGATTTTCTGGTCGTGATAGATGTCTCGCAGAAAAAGGTTGAGGGCCGTGATTCGTTGGCTGAGGCCACGTTCAATATGTTCCCATTCTGTCTTGGGAATGATTCTGGGGATCAGATCGAAGGGAAAGATCCTTTCGGTACCTTGCTGGTCGTTGTAGACTGTGAAGGTCACACCTTGCGTAAGGAACGCATTGTCGGCCAGATCGCGTTTTTTCTGGAACTCCTCGCTTGTCATGTCGGTGTAGCGATGGAGCAAAGTCTGATAGTGTCCGCGGACGTTGCCGGTCGACTCGAACATCTCGTCGAAGAATTTTCCCGGCTCGTATCCCTGAAAAAGATTCCCCATAAAAAATTTACGTTAACCACGGGTTCGGGGGGTCGAAAAGAAAAATTCGCTGGTGGGCGAGCTTTGATTCTCGGATTGAAATCGGGTATGCTAAAAAATGACTGCGTTTGGCCTTTTTCTGTTCCTCGGGACCTTAGCCCTTTCACTTTGGGCGACCTGGAGAGTGAAAGCGGCATTCTCGAAATACAGCGAGGTTCCTGCTTCCTCAGGCCTGACAGGCGCCGAGGTTGCGCAACGGATCATGATGGCTTCGGGGATTTACGATGTAGAAATTGTGGAGTCGAATGATTTCCTCGGGGATCACTACGATCCGATGAACAAGCGGTTGGTGCTTTCGTCCGCAAACTTTCGAGGCACTTCGACGGCCTCGGTCGGCGTTGCGGCGCACGAGACCGGGCATGCGATCCAGCACAAGCTGGCATATGCGCCGTTGAACATGCGAATGGCTGCGGCCGGGCTGGCCGGCTACGCGAATATGGCGGTCGCTTTTCTCCCGATCGTTGGGTTCATGACGGGCCTGTTGCGACCGATGCTGCTGATCATGTGTATCGCCTGGGGTGTAATTATGCTGTTCAACCTGGTTACGCTACCGGTCGAATTTGACGCTTCGAACCGTGCCAAGAAGCTTCTGGTGGATATGGGCTTTATCAGAGGGCCCTCTGAAATGGCGGCTGTTAACCAGGTGCTCGATGCTGCCGCCCTGACTTATGTGGCGGCATTTCTGACGTCGTTAGGATACCTCCTTTTTTACTTGCTGCCGTTGTTGACCGGCGGCCGGCGAGACTGAATTATCAAAGGGTTCAGATTTCCGGTCATCGGCTTCGCGGGCCGGTCTGTTTGGGTTTTGCCGACTTACAATCGAGGCGATCGTCGCTTGGCCGCGCACGACGCGGGCTCGCCCGGACATGACGACGACGGAAATCTGGGGGTTGACTGGCCGCGTCGATTGCGGCTACGCCTTTAGGAGGGTGCCGAATATCGCAGAATTGTCACGGATCAGCGTTGGCTCAAACGATTAGCCTAGGATTACAATGGAAAAGCAGGTGCGGAGAAAGCAGCTTTCTCGAAAGCGACTCATGGGAAAGCAAACAGTGATTCCTATCGACGATCCGTCTCTGTTTATAAACCGCGAACTGAGCTGGCTGGAGTTCAATCAAAGAGTCCTGGATGAAGTTGCCGATCTTAAGAATCCATTACTGGAGCGCGTGAAGTTTCTTTGCATTGTCTCATCGAATCTGGACGAATTTTTTGAAGTTCGCGTTGCCGGGCTAATGCAGCAAAAGCTTAGTAATATCAGCGCTCCCGGACCGGATGGGCTAAGTCCGAGCGAACAGCTTGCGGCGGTATCGGTGCGTGTGCGCAAGATGGTCGATGACAAGTACCGGCTTTGGAACGAGGCCCTTGTGCCGGAGCTGGAGAAGAACAACATTTTTTTTCTCCGCTACGATGAGCTTACCGAGGAGGAAAGGCGGTATTACACCGACTACTTTCAAAAATCGGTTTACCCGGTTCTGACGCCGCTCGCGGTTGATCCGGTTCATCCGTTCCCGCAACTGCTAAACAAGAGTCTGAACGTTGCGGTTGAACTGGAAGGAGCGGATCTGAGCACGAATCTGGCAGTTGTGCAGGTCCCGCGCATCTTGCCGCGACTTTTGCCGTACAAAGCGGGCAAGAGCGGGATCTACCGCTATCTCTTCATTGGGAACTTGATTCAGGCGCATGTCGGGACGCTATTCCACGGCGTCAGTGTAAAAGGGGCCTACCAATTTCGCGTGACCAGAAACAGTGATCTCTATCTGGACGAGGAAGAGACCGACAATCTACTTCAAGCGATCGAGATCGAGTTGCGGAAGCGGAGCCGTGGCGCGGCTGTCAGGCTGGAAGTGCAGGAGGATTGCCCAGACCATATCTCCGAACAGTTGCTGCAGACATTCGGACTGACCAAGGACGATCTTTACTGCGTGGATGGACCAATCAATTTTTTACGGTTGATGCCGGTCGTCTCGGAGGTCGACCGTCCCGATCTCAAGTTCCGGCCTTTTGTCCCTGCGATCGCCCCGGGCCTGTCCGATCAGGACGATATCTTTTCCCACATCCGGCGTCGGCCGATGCTGCTGCATCATCCTTACGAGAGCTTTCAAACGGTGCTCGATTTCATTGAGCAGGCTGCCGAGGATCCGGATGTACTGGCGATCAAGCAGACGCTCTATCGCACCAGTGGAGATTCACCGATTGTCACATCGCTTGCCGGAGCGGCTGAGAGCGGCAAGCAGGTCACAGTCGTTATAGAGTTGAAAGCGCGTTTCGACGAAGCAGCCAATATCAAGTGGGCGCGCACCTTGCAGGAAGCCGGCGTTCACGTCGTGTACGGAATTGTGGCTCTGAAGACGCACGCAAAATTGGCGCTTGTCGTTCGCCGGGACGAGGATGGCATTCGGCGTTATCTGCACCTCGGGACCGGAAACTACCACCCGTCGACGGCGAAGCTATACACCGATCTGGGACTTTTGACGTGCGATCCGGACCTGACCAATGACGCGGCAGAGTTATTCAACTGGCTGACAGGCGTTTCTGTTTTTCCTGAATTGAAGAAAATAAAAGCAGCGCCGAAAGCGCTGCACAACTTTGTGATCAAAATGATCGAGCGGGAAACGGACAATGCGCGCAAAGGCAAGCCTGCCGGCATTTTTGCAAAGGTCAACTCGCTCGTGGACCCTGGAGTGATCGAGGCGATGTATGCCGCTTCGCAGGCCGGTGTAAAAACCAGGCTGTTAATCCGGGGCATCTGCTGCTTGCGATCGCAGGTGCCGGGCATAAGTGAAAACATTTTCGTGCGCAGTGTTGTTGGCCGGTTTCTCGAGCATAGCCGGATCTTTCAGTTCGAAAACGCGGGGTACCCGGAGATTTATCTCGCGAGCGCCGATTGGATGGCGCGCAATTTTTTCCGGCGTGTAGAGACCTGCTTTCCGATCGAGGAGCTGGAGCTTCGTGCCCGAATCGAGCAGATGATCGAGGTATACTGGAGCGATAACGTCAAGGCGCGGGAGCAAGGTTTGGAGCTGAGATATGCCGGCCGGCCGATCGAAGGCGAATCTGTCGACGCGCAGGCGGTCTTTCTGGAACAGGTGTCAAAGCCGCGAAGACACGAGGTTGACACAAAACCGCTTGTCCCGAAGTCCAGCAGTAACGCGATCGACTCGAAGCAGCGAGGCGAGAAGATCGCGCAACCGGTCTAGTCAGGTTTCGCGTTGCGGCGAGCAGGCCGTTGCGCGAATTCCCAGCCAATTTTGCCTTTGCGGAGCGTCAGCGACGCATCGAATGGACGCCCTTTTTTCGAGATAAACCGCCGGAGCGGATCACTCTTGCCTTCCAAGAGCATCTTACGCATTTGATCGGGAGGAATTTCCCGCTGAAGGATGGTCTTACTCATTTTGAAGGTGCAGGTTCCAGCGGCAACATTCTGGCAAATATAAGTTGTCCCCGTGTCGTAGACCTGGCCGTCGTCACATATCTGACACTTACCGACGCGCGTGTGCTGATGCGGATCGACTTCGACCCGGTCACCGTTCCCGTTTCCATCGAACTGAAACTCGGGCCGGTTTTCTTCATTCAGAATTAACGTTGCGGAGAAGGGTTTGCCGGCTTTGCTGCGGAATCCGGTCAAAGGACCGATTTTGCGATCGGTAACCAGCGAAGTGACTTCCTCGGGACTTAGCTGGCGGCTAGCGATGTTCTTGAACAACCGAAAGTCGCAAATTTCGCAATGAAATGTCCGATAATCCTCCTTGAGCTTTGCGGCACCGCATTTTGGACAACCGGCTTCAATGGTTGCGTAGCTTCCCTCGACGGCATCGCTCTCGAAATTCTTTGCTTTGTCGACAATTTCGCGGGTCAGTTCTTTAATTTTTGCCATGAAGGATGAGCGATCGAGACGACCCTGCTCCATCAGCTTCAATTGATATTCCCACTCGCCCGTAAGCTCCGGTGAAGAGAGCAGATTGATCCCGATTCCTCGAAGCAAAGTAATGAGGGAAATCCCTTTGGAGGTGGCAACGAGATCCTTCCCTTCTCGCATGATGTACTCGTCCAGAATCAACCCTTCGATTATCGACGCGCGGGTCGCCGGCGTCCCAAGACCTTTGGCCGCCATCGCTTCGCGGAGTTCTTCGCCTTCAAGTAGTTTGCCGGCACCTTCCATGGCTGAAAGCAGCGTTGCTTCGTTAAACCGAGGTGGAGGCTTAGTCTGGTTTTCCACGATTTCCGCGGTTCGGGTCAGCGCCGTTTCCCCGGGAACCAGTTCGACGAGGGAATCGCTCGAATCCACGCCCGCCGCCTGTCGGCCATACACGGCCAGCCATCCGGGATCTTTGATGATGCGACCCTCGGTCTTGAACGCTTCCTCCTCCACTCGCGTGATCCGCGTCGTCGTTTCAAACTGCGCCGGTGGATGAAACACGGCAACAAATCGGCGTGCGATCATGTCATAGATGCGCGATTGCGATTCATCCAGGCTTCGAGGAGCCTGGTCAGTGGGAATAATCGCATTGTGATCAGTAATCTTCGCGTTGTTGAAAATTCGTTTGGTCGGCTTGACCCATCCGTTTTCCAGAGCCTTCCGCGCGTGGGATGCGATCGTCGGATCTGCGAGTCTGGACAGGACATGATTCACGGTCCCAAGGTAGTCTTCCGGCAAGTATCGCGAATCGGTTCGCGGATAGGTAATGACCTTGTGCCGTTCATATAACTGCTGGGCGATCTGCAGTGTTCGGCGAGCAGAGAATCCAAACCTGGAATTTGCCTCTCGCTGCAGAGAGGTAAGGTCGTAGAGGAGGGGAGGCGCCTGGGTCGTTGCCTTCTTTTCTTCGGTGACTTCGCCGGGCTTACCGAGCACTTTTGCCTGGATCGCTTCGGCCTTTGGCCGATCCCAGATGCGGTCAGCCTTTCGCTCCTCATCGGAATCTTTCGTGAAATTCTCGTCGAACCATCGGCCGCGATAGCTTCCCTTCTGCACGTCGAAGTCGGCAATCAACTCCCAAAATGTCTTAGGCTCGAACGATCGAATCCGTTGCTCGCGCTCGACAAGAATAGCGAGCGTCGGCGTTTGAACGCGGCCGACCGGGGTTAACTGAAAGCCGCCGACTTTCGAGTTAAAGGCGGTCATCGCTCTGGTCGCATTGATTCCGACGAGCCAGTCGCTCTCGGAGCGACAAACGGCCGCCTCGGCCAGCGGGATCATTTCGGCATCGGTCCGAAGTTTTTCGAACGCCGAAGCGATGGCTTGCTGGGTCATTGACTGCAGCCAAAGCCGCTTGAGCGGTTTCCGAACGCCTGACAGTTTGAGCAGGTACCGAAAAATCAGTTCTCCTTCGCGCCCGGCATCGCATGCATTTACGATGTCGTCGATATCCGCGCGCTTCATGAGCCGCTTGAGGAGCTTGAACCGGCTTTCGGTCTTCTCGATTGGTTTTAGTTCGAAGTGGTCCGGGATAATTGGGAGGTTTTGAAAGCTCCATTTGCCCCGTTTTTTGTCGAGTTCTCCCGGCATGCAGAGCTCGACCAGATGACCGATCGCGGAGGAAATGACGTACCGGTCGTTTTCGAAGTAGTCGCCGTTCTTCTCGAATTTTCCTAGAGCGCGGGCCAGATCATTCGCCACACTCGGTTTTTCTGCTATGACCAGTGTTTTGCCCATTTCAAATGTTACGCGCCCGATTCGGATCGATGGTTATCGTAAAGGTCGGGAACGTAGAGGCCAAGTTGCCAACTAGCAAACGAAAATGCATTACAGGAGTTTGACGAAATTCTTGCCGGGAAGTTGCCGTACCAGGTGTTGCATTTCAAGTTGGAGCAATGCTGCGGCCACGGCGCCGGGCGTCAATCCCGAGTGCTCGATTATTTTGTCGATGGACGTTTCATCCGACGTAATCGCGTTGTAAACCTTTAGCAGATCGCCGCCGACTCCCGGAGGCTTGCTGGGGGAAAGATCCGGGGCCTTTGGGAACAGCATCCTGAGATCTTCGAGAATGTCATCGACGCTCATGACGAGTTTTGCGCCCTGCTGAATCAGCCGATTCGAACCATGCGAAGTTGGCCGGTCGATCTGACCCGGTATCGCATAGAGGTTCCGTCCCTGATCTGCGGCCTGGGAAGCGCTGATCAGGGCGCCACTGTTCAGGCCGGCTTCGACCACGAGAAGGCCGGATCCCCAGCCGCTGATGATCCGGTTGCGCATCGGGAAAGTTTGCCGGTCAGGGGTCGTATCCATGGGGAATTCAGAGACGACAGCGCCGGATTCGGCAATTTTCTCGGCCAGCATTCGGTTTTCCGGGGGATAGAGATGACGTAATCCGGCACCCAGGACCGCGATCGTCCGCCCCTTGGCTGCCAGCGCGCCCTGGTGAGCGGCGGTGTCGATTCCAGCCGCCAGGCCACTCACCACTGTGAGCCCTGCGTACGCGATCTGGTAGGAGATCTTTTTTGCGGACTCGAGGCCGTAGTGAGAAGTTCGGCGGGACCCGACTACCCCGATTGCGTGCTGATCTCTTGGATCGAGCCGGCCCCAAACGTAGAGAACGGTCGGCGGATCATGAATTTCACGAAGCAACGAGGGGTAATTTTCATCCTCCACGGTGGATACCGCCGCCCCAAACTCCCGGATCCGGGCGAGTTCCTGCGAAAGATCGACGACGGATTCCCAGGCAATCAGCGACGCGATTACCGGCTGGCTCAGGCCCTCGATGCCTTGAAGCTCGTTGCGCCCGGCGGCCAGGACCCGCTCAGGCGAACCGAAGAGGTTCAGCAGTCGCCGCAAACGGACCGGCCCCAGATTCGGGACCATATTCAGCGCGATGAAAGCCTCTTTTCGAGTCACGGCCCCTGCGATTCGATCGATCTTAGCCCAAATTCGAGATCCGCTACCGTGAGATCGTGAGCAACTCGCGCCTCGCCAAGTCTGCTGGTGACGACGAAGCGGATTTGGCCGTCTGCAAATTTCTTGTCCGCAAAGACCTTCTTCAGGATATCGGATCGTGACAACTGGCGCGGCAGCGCTGTTGGCAAATCGAATTGTTTTATCGTGTTGATCAGTTCTTCGACATCATCCTGTGGTAATCCGGCCCTCTTCGCCGACAGGTGCGCTGCCGCGACCATCCCAAGTGCGACCGCTTCTCCGTGCAGCAGCGTCCGAGCCACGGCTTCAATCCCGTGGCCGAGCGTGTGACCGAAGTTCAGCAAGGCGCGGCTGCCAGTCAGGTCTTTCTCGTCCTTTTCCACGAAAGAAGCTTTGATCGCGGCGCAGCGCCAGACGAGCTCCTGGAGTTTCCAGCTCCCCGCGCGCAACTGGGCTAGAAGAGCGCGTTCCCAAATCACGCCGTACTTGATGACTTCGGCCAATCCTTCATTCCACTCGCGTTTCCCGAGAGTCTCGAGCGTTTTGGTATCTGCCAGAACGGCGATCGGCTGATGAAACGTGCCGACCAGATTCTTGCCGGCGCTTAGATTGACAGCGGTTTTTCCGCCGATTGAACTGTCGACCTGGGCCATGACCGTGGTCGGGATTTGGACGAGTGGAATCCCTCGGTAATAAATCGAGGCGACAAACCCGGCCAGGTCGCCGATCACGCCGCCGCCTAAGGCAACGACAAAACTCTGCCGGTTCACACCGTAGCGGGCAAAATCTTCACACAGTCCCCTGGCGGAATCGAACGACTTCGATGGTTCTCCTGGATCAACCAGGTGATTTGAGACTTTAAATCCTGCTTCCTGGAGGGCGGTCGAAGTCCGGTCGCCGTACAGTGCCTCGACGTTGCGATCGCTCACCAGCGCCGCATGGCCTCTTAGCCCGAGATCGCTGCAAATGCGGCCGGCTTGGTCGATAAGGCCGTCGCCGACATGAATCCGGTACGAGCGAGGCCCGAGATTGAGCGAAATGGTTTGAATAAGCGGGTCCATTGGTTCCGAGATTGAGGGATTGGTGCTCGGGTGGGGGACTTGAACCCGATCTTAGGGTTCTGTTTTCCGCTATGCTCCATGTTGTTTCCCTGGGGAATATCCATCAGGGTAGACACCTGTGGAAGTGGGCGGAAGCAAAAGTGTGGTCTTTTGTGGTCTATCTACGTACAAATTTTCTATGTGTTTTGATCGTTGGCTGCCTTTCCACGGGGATGTGAAGAATCCCAGTATAACGCGGTTTTGAGTCAGGGCATTATTTATTTGCGGGTTCGGGCCGGTCGCCCTGGGGCCGGCCAAACACTGGCCGCGCACCCTCGCCGATCAATTCCGCGGCGTTGGTTGCTGGCCTTGGGACGCACGAGCGCGGCTTGGATCAAAATCGGAATATACTCGCTTGCAACCGGACGCCATAGTAAGCTGGTAAAAACCGGAGGATAGCGAACTAGCTCGAGGGTCATTACCGATTAATAAATGCGATGTTTTCCGGCGAAGATGCGTCCACCGACCACATCGCTCGCTCGTAGGTATCGAGCCCGGTTGTGCTTCAACAGACGCGACTCCAGGATGAGGAGCGAACCATGATCGATCAGCAACGGGACATGACGCCGGTCGTTGACCTTACGCGTAAAAAAGGCACCGGCGCGGAGCGCACGCAGCGGCCCATCTACGTCGACCTGCTTCCGCCGTGCAACAACGCGTGCCCGGCCGGCGAGAACATCCAAGCGTGGCTGGCCTTAGCGCAGGCGGGACGCTGGAAGGAAGCGTGGGAGCAGCTAATCAGCGATAATCCGCTCCCGGCCGTGCACGGCCGCGTGTGTTACCACCCGTGCGAAACAGATTGTAACCGGCGCGAACTCGACGGCGCGGTAAGCATCCACGCCGTCGAGCGTTTTCTCGGCGACTTGGCATTGCGCAACGGCTGGAAAGTGCCCGTTACGGCGCAGCCGTCAGGAAAGCGCGTCCTGGTGGTAGGCGCCGGCCCGGGGGGGCTCTCTGCAGGGTATCATCTCAAGCGCCTCGGTCACGATGTCGAAATCCACGATGCTGGTCCGCTGCCCGGCGGGATGCTGCATTTCGGCATCCCCGCGTACCGGCTTCCGCGCGCCGATCTCATGGCCGAGATCAAACGCATCGAAGACTTCGGCGTCAAGATCGTTCTCAATAGTAAAGTCGAAGATGTGTTGGAAGCCAAAGCGGCGGGTAAGTTCGACGCCGTTTTTGTGGCAATCGGCGCGCATCTCGCAAAGCACGTCGACATACCGGCGCGCGACGCCACCAAGGTGTTCGATGCGGTAGCGCTGCTGCGCGACGTCGGAACCGGCGGCAAGCCCGTGCTGGGACGCCGAGTCGTGATCTACGGCGGCGGCAACACCGCGATGGACGCCGCCCGGACCGCGAAACGGCTGGGCGCGACGGAGACGCTCATCGTGTATCGCCGCGATCGGGAGCATATGCCGGCGCATCAATTTGAAGCCGCTGAAGCCATGACCGAAGGGGTCAAAATTCACTGGCTGCGGACGATCAAGGAAATCGACGGGTCCGATCTGACGGTCGAAGTAATGGAGATCGACGACAAAGGCAAGGCCCGGCCGACCGGCAGGTTCGAGACGCTTCAGGCCGACGCCGTCGTTCTGGCGCTCGGCCAGGATTCGGACAGCGGCTTCCTGCGCAAGATCAACGAGATCCAGTTCGGACCCGACGGTACGGTTATCGTTGCACCGAACATGATGACGGGCAGACCGGGAATCTTTGCCGGCGGCGACCTGATCCCGTGCGAACGCACTGTCACCGTTGCCGTCGGCGGCGGCAAGAAGGCGGCGCGTAACATCGATGCGTGGCTCCGCTCAACGGCGTACGCACCGCCGCCCAAACACACGATCGTCACCTTCGGCATGCTCAACTTGCCGATTTTCAGCGACGTGCTGGTGCATATGCAGGGCGAACTCTTGGTGGAAGAACGAACGGCGTCTTTCGAGGAAGTCGTTGCCGGTCTGGACGAGCCGGCGGCAATCGGGGAAGCGAAGCGCTGCCTCTCGTGTGGAAACTGCTACGAATGCGACAACTGCTTGGCGGCATGTCCGGAAGATGCGATTGTCAAGCTGGGCACGGACAAAGGGTACAATGTTAATTTCGAGCGCTGCACCGGTTGCGGCGTGTGCGTGGCTCAATGTCCGTGTCATGCAATGGAAATGATTAGGGAGCCGGTCGCATGAGCACGAAGAGCGATGGCTTAGCCAGCAACGGCGTGACGATTAATCGGGTAACGATGGACGGCAACACCGCCGTCGCGCATGTCGCGTATCGCGTCAACGAGACCGCTGCGATCTACCCGATCACGCCGTCGTCGACGATGGCGGAACTTGCCGACGAATGGTCCTCAAAGGGCGTCAAGAATATCTGGGGCCGCGTTCCCGTTGTTCAAGAGATGCAAAGCGAAGCCGGCGCGGCCGGCGTGTTGCATGGTGCGCTGCAATCGGGTGCGCTCACGACGACGTTCACGGCATCGCAAGGCCTGCTGTTGATGATCCCCAACATGTATAAGATCGCCGGCGAGCTGACTCCGGCGGTGTTCCATGTTGCGGCTCGCGCGCTGGCCACGTCGGCGCTCTCGATCTTCGGCGACCATTCCGATGTGATGGCCGTGCGCAACACGGGCTTTGCACTGATCTCATCCGGTAACGTTCAGGAAGCGCACGACACCGCGCTGATCGCGCAAACTGCGACGCTCGAGTCGCGCATTCCGTTCCTGCACTTCTTCGACGGTTTCCGGACTTCGCACGAGCTCAATACCCTCGACCTGCTCTCCGACGAACAGATTCGTGCGATGATCAGCGACGAGCTCGTGCGCGCGCATCGCGACCGGTCTCTGAGCCCGGAGCATCCGTTCATCCGCGGAACGGCGCACAATCCCGACACTTTTTTTCAGGCGCGTGAAGCGTCGAATGTCTTTTACGATCGGGTACCCGGGATCGTTCAGGCAGCGATGGACCGCTTTGCCCGGTTGACAGGCCGCCAATATCACTTGTTCGAATACGACGGCGCAGCCGACGCCGAGCGCATCATCGTCATCATGGGCTCGGGGTCGGAGACGTCTCGCGCGACGGCGCGTGTGCTCTGTGCCGCGGGCGCCAAGGTCGGCGTGCTGCAAGTTCGTTTGTATCGGCCCTTCTCGGCTGCGGACTTCATCGCGGCGCTGCCGTCGTCGGTTCGTTCAATCACCGTGCTCGAGGAAACCAAAGAGCCGGGAGCATCGGGCGAACCGCTGTATCTCGACGTGATGAGCACGCTCGGGCAGGCCGTCGCGAACGGCGAGCGCCCGCAGATGCCGCGTGTGATTGGCGGCCGGTACGGCATCTCATCCAAAGACTTCACGCCGGCTATGGTCAAAACCGTCTTTGACGAGCTTGCGAAGCCCAAGCCCAGGAATAGTTTTTCGATTGGCATCAACGACGACGTGTCGCACCGAAGTCTCGAAGTCGATACGAGCTTCACCATCGAGAAGGACTCGGTCACCCGGTGCGTCTTCTACGGATTGGGCGCGGACGGAACGGTCGGTGCGAATAAAAATAGCGTGAAGATCATCGCGCAGGACGCGGGACTCTACGCGCAGGGGTACTTCGTCTACGACTCGCACAAGTCGGGCGCGCAGACGGTCTCGCATCTTCGTTTTGGCCCGGAGCCCATTCACGCACCCTATTTGATCGCATCGGCCAGCTTCGTGGCGTGCCATCAATTCAGTTTCATCGAGAAAGTGGACGTGCTGCGGCTCGCCGCGCCCGGTGCCGTCTTCCTGCTCAATAGCCCGTACGGGCCGGATGACATTTGGGATCACTTGCCGCGTGCGGTGCAGCAGACCCTCATCGAAAAGAAGCTGCGCTTCTACGTCATCGACGCCTCGAAAGTCGCCCGTGACTGCGGGATGGGCTCGCACACCAACACGATCTTGCAGACCTGCTTCTTCGCGATCTCCAGCGTGCTGCCGCGGGATGCGGCGATCCACCACATCAAGGAATCGATTCGCAAGACCTATACTAGGAAGGGCGAAAAGGTGGTGGAGCGCAACTTCGCCGCCGTCGACGGGACGCTGGCTAACCTCTTCGAGGTGAAGGTGCCCACGAGCGTGACGAGTGCGTTCGACCGCCCGCTGCTCGTCCCGGCCAGCGCACCAGAATTCGTCCAAAAATTCACGGCAACAATGATGGCGGGACTGGGCGACGAGATCCCGGTCAGTTTGATGCCCATCGACGGCACGTTTCCGTCGGGTACCGCGGCGTATGAGAAGCGCAACGTCGGTGATTTCGTTCCGGTCTGGGAACCCGACTTGTGCATTCAGTGCGGGCAGTGCGGTTTCGTCTGCCCGCACAGCGTGATCCGGGCAAAGTACTACCACGACAAGAAGCTCGCGAACGCACCGGAGACGTTCAAATCGGCTCCGATCAACGTGCGCGGATTTCCGGAAGTCAAATTCACCCTGCAGTTCTATCCCGAGGACTGCACGAGTTGCGGCCTGTGCATCGAGGCCTGTCCGGCCGTCGATCCGTTCGATCTCGAGCGGCGGGCGATCAATCTGGCTCCGAAGGCACCGCTTATCGAGTCCGAGCGAACCAACATCACGTTCTTCGAGAGCTTGCGGTTCAACGACCGGGCGCACGTCGACTTCGGAAACGTGCGCGGTGTGCAGTTCCTGCAGCCGCTCTTCGAGTTTCCCGGCGCCTGCGCGGGCTGCGGAGAGACGCCATACATCAAGCTGATGTCGCAACTCTTCGGTGATCGGCTGCAAGTCGCCAACGCGACGGGCTGCTCGTCGATCTACGGCGCGAACTTACCGACCACGCCGTGGACGAAGGACGCCGAGGGCCGCGGTCCCGCCTGGTCCAACTCGCTCTTCGAGGATAACGCAGAGTTCGGTCTCGGTTTCCGGATCGCCGCGGATCAACACGTCGAGATGGCGCACGGGCTGCTGCTCGAGCTCGCCGAGCAGCTTGGTCCCGACCTCGTCGAACAGATCATTGCAGCACCGCAGATCAAAGAGTCGGAGATTCGCGCGCAGCGGATTCGCGTTGCCGAACTAAAAGTCAAACTGCTCAAGCTCGACAGTGAGAAAGCGCGCGACCTGTTGTCGGTTATCGACCACCTGGTGCGCCGTAGCGTCTGGATCGTCGGCGGTGACGGCTGGGCCTATGACATTGGTTACGGCGGCCTCGATCACGTGCTCGCCTCGGGGCGCAACGTCAACGTGCTCGTCCTCGACACCGAGGTGTACTCCAACACCGGTGGGCAAGCTTCGAAGGCGACGCCCCTGGGCGCGGTCGCGCTGTTCGCGAAAGCCGGCAAACGCACGGCCCGCAAGGATCTTGCTATGCAGGCCATCTCGTATGGCAACGTGTACGTCGCAACCGTCGCGATGGGCGCCAACGCACAGCAGACGCTCGACGCATTTCGCGAAGCCGAGGCCTATGACGGCCCGTCGCTGATTCTTGCCTACAGCCATTGCATCGCACACGGCATTGATATGCGGCAGGGCATGAAGCAACAGGCGCTCGCCGTCGCGAGCGGTCACTGGCCGCTGATGCGCTTCGACCCCGGAATGCGTCGTGCCGGCCTCAACCCGTTTCAACTCGATTCGCCGCGTCCGACCGTCCCGCTCCAGGAATACCAAGCTACCGAGTTGCGTTACAAGTCACTCGTCGATTCGCGACCTCAAGAAGCCGCGGAGCTGTCGGCGATGGCGCAGGTCGTCGCAACTGAGCGCTATCGCAAGTACGAAGAGTTGGCGCGCACCGATGGGAGTCGTTTCCATCCGGCGACCGAATCGGTGAGCGAAGCGTGCATCAAATTCGATGATCCGGCACATGTGGCGGCCGACGCCCTGGGCCGTGTTGCCGGCTTCGCAGAGAGCGGTTCGCCCACCAATGGAGCACCCCTTATGTAGAACTGCCCGCAGGATCAAGCGTTTGAAGGATATTGTGTCAACCATTCTTGTCAGCACCAAAAGGAGCAAGCCAATGCAAAAGGCAATGAATGAAACCAAGCTCGGCGGCCACTTCACGTTCCCCGGCACGTCGTTGATGGTTCAACGGATAGGCTACGGCGCGATGCAACTGGCCGGACCCGGCGTGTGGGGTCCGCCTAAGGACCCCGACGGTGCAATCGCCGTCCTTCGCGAAGCGATCGCCGCCGGCGTGAACCATATCGACACGGCCGACTTCTACGGTCCGCACGTCACCAACCAGATCATCCGGGAGGCGCTGTACCCATACCCCTCGGAGTTGGTGATCGTCACTAAACTCGGGGCTCGCCGCCCGCCCGACAAGTCATGGCAGCTAGCCATCTCGTCCCAAGAATTGACCGCGGGCGTCCACGACAACCTGCGCAACCTGGGTCTGGACGCGCTCGACATCGTCAACTACCGCGCGATGGGGGCGATCCACGGCCCTGCGGAGGGGTCCATCGCCGAGCAGGTGACGGTGCTGGCCGACCTCCGGCGCAAGGGGCTGATCCGCCATATCGGCCTGAGCAACGTCACGGCAGCCCAGGTAGCCGAGGCGCAGACGATCACCGACATCGTCTGCGTGCAGAACAACTACAATCTAGCTCAACGTGACGACGACGCCCTGATCGACGACTTGGCCAGGCAGGGCATCCCATACATACCGTTCTTCCCTCTCGGCGGGTTCACGCCGCTGCAGTCGTCCACCTTGTCGGACGTGGCGGACCAGCTGGGGGCCACTCCGATGCAGGTCGCGCTGGCGTGGCTGCTGCACCGCTCGCCCAACATCCTGCTGATCCCCGGCACATCGTCGCTCGCCCATCTGCGTGAAAACCTAGCGGTCGGGCGCTTGACGCTGTCGCCGCAAGTCCTGGCAGAGTTGAACGGGATCGCCGCTGCCGCCGGCGGAGCGGAGCATTGAGTACGGGAGGCTTTACGGATCTCCTCCTGGAGTGCTGATAGATGGAGCCCTCATGTCGAGAGGTCCACATGTCCCTCGATGATGCCCCGCTAACCCGCGATCGGATCGTCTCCGCGGCGGAGGACGTCCTCCGCCGGTTCGGCCCGGCCAAGGCAACCGTCGTGGACGTAGCCCGGGTCTTGGG
>CAZMNG010000002.1:16368-24781 GCA_964567505.1 uncultured Chthoniobacterales bacterium | reverse complement strand
CGTTTCCGACCTCCCGGGAATCGAATTTCTTTTTTGCACCCATCATCACGGCGATCACCTGGACGGACCAACCGTCGAGTGGCTTGCGGCCCACAGACCGAATACGCGATTCGTTATACCAGCCGGAATTGCCGCCGAAGCCGCGCGGTTCGCGTTGCCGGCCAAACGAATCATCTGGGCCATAGCCGACGAACCCATGGCGCTCGGGCCAAACTTCGATGTCGTGCCGATCCCGGCGGCGCACGAAGACTTTGCTTACGACGATGCTGGCAACCATCGGTTCCTGGGCTACGTTTTTCAGGTTGGCCCGTTGAGAATTTATCATTCAGGTGACAGCATTCCATTCGACGGTTTGAACCAGCGCCTGGTGGCGCTTAATCCAGAGCTTGCTCTGCTCCCCGTGAACGGGCGCAGACGCGAACTGAGCGAGCGGAACATTGCGGGCAATTTTTCCCTGGCCGAAGCGATCGAGCTTTGCCGAGATGTGCGGATCCCATTGCTGATTGCGCACCATTTCGGGATGTTCGCATTCAACACGATCGACCCGGCGCTTGTCGCCGCAGCAGCGCAGCGTACAAAACCTGCCGTGGACGTTTTGACAGCGGAAACAGGCGTGCGTTATGGACTCAAGGCGGCAGTCTGAGCCCCTGAAATTGCCGCCACGGCACAACGCGCGCTGGATTCGTAATAGACAAAAATCGATGCGGTATGGATCAAGAAAAAGCTTTGAGTGTCAATACGAACGATTTCAAGATTTGGCGGCGCCTTGTTTTCGGCGCTCATTCGCGCACGCGAACCAAGTCGACAGCGTGGCCATTAACAATCGTTGCACGGTTGACCTGTGCGGCCATGGCCGTCTTACTGCTCTGTGATTGCCGCCGAGAAGCAGCCAGGCCGAACCCAGCCGCAACGCCGTCTCCGGCCGCAACGGTTTCTGCAACGCCAGTGGCAACCCCCAGCGCGCCTCTTTCACCAACACCAAATCCGCTGAACAAACCGGGCGCGTCACCAACCCCATCCGCCACACCGGTTCCGGCGCCCAGCCCAACTCCGGTTGTCGATCCTTTTGAAGAAGGGCTAAAACAGCTTCTGCAAGCCTCGCAATTCGGGTTCCGAGACTTGCATGGAAAATTGAAAAGGACCGAAACGGGCTCAGGGCCGGAGCCGCTCTTCAGATTGAGAAAAGTCTATGAAGGAACTTTCTTATTCGGAGGCGCTGTTTCGGCCGAAATCGAAGAGGTTTACTTCCACGCCGGGAAGCAGCCTGTGTACAACTATCATCTCTATTTTCAGGCATTATCCGCGCGCGAATCGATCGACCGATACGACAACCTGCAGCAAGAGCTGAATCACGCGCTGCAAAGCTTTGAGCACACATTCGGCGACCGCTACGATGCGTGGGAAAGCCATGACGCGCTTAAGACTGCGGTCCTGCTCAGCAACCAGGACGCTGCCGGCTCTCCTGAAATACAGCTCCACGTCGCATTCTCAGCACCTCAATGGTGAATGCGGAATCCGAAATCGAACAGCGCGGATCCGATGTTATGGTGCACCCATTGAAATTCAGGCAGGACTCGTGGTAAAATGTGCAAGCGCACTTGCTCAATATTCGCATCCAAGCGCGGTGCATTGAACAAGACAGAAACGTATAGAAGATTAGAGGAAACTGTTACTTGCTGCACAGAGACCGAGCCGAAGTCAGACGGGGCAGTGCTGCCGGTGGACTACGCACTGGGCTGACCCCCGCGAAGCGCGAGAAAAAGGTACTGAAAATGATCCTCTGGTTCTCGCTCGGAGTGCTATTTCTCATGGGGGGGGCCGTCGCGTGCGGGTTTCTGTGGCGCCAAACAGAGACGACAAGCGCAATCCTATTCTTTGTCGCAGCGCTGGTCGGCGTGATGGGATGTGTCTACTCGTTCTATCGCTTTCTGCGCGAAATATCTACGAAGCCGAAAGCACCGTTCATCGCAACCTTGCCTTAGCGCGAAAATCTCACGAACGCTTTGGCTTGTGCGATTGATCGGCAGGCGGCGAAAACATAAGCCCGGTCGAGCCCTTCACTTGCAACCTTCAAAAGCCATGGAGAACCGCAAACTCCAGCGATCGACGCGTCGCTCGCTGGATGGCCTTGTGGTCAATATTGAATTGACGCTAGTCAGCATTATCCAAGGTGTCGCGTTGTCCGTTCTGGCGGAGAGCGCTCACACCCAGATCGGTGATCTTCACTTCGAGCAATGGCCCTATATCGCGAGCGGCCTGCTGATCATTATGCTGTTCTGGTCCCGGTCAATCACGCACATCTTGACACTGATTCGATGGCCGTTGGAGTTCCGGCACAATTTCCTCTACATCGCCAGTACCTTCGTCGAAGCGATCGTATTCAACGACCTCTCCGACCCAATCCGTTGGTTTGCGCTCAACGGCGCGTTCGCGATCGTCGTCTGGTTGCTATTCATCGCAGATATACGTCTGATTCACCAACGGCGCGCAGAAGCGGTTGGATCAGCGGAAAACGAGTTGTACGACCTCGTGCTGCGCGATCAGAATATGAATATCCGATGGCTTGTGCCCGGACTCGCGATTTACAACTTAGCGTCGGCAGGTTGCATCTATTTCTGGCCCGAACCGATGCTGCGCGGCGGACTCCACGTTATTTTTGCAGTTGTTCAGACTGCCACGCTGGCCGGGTACCTGATTTATGTCGTCCGTTTTTTTCGACTCGTGGCACCAGGGATCCTGAAGGCGAACCAGGAAGAGTCTGCGGAATAGGAAACGCGTCTCCGGATTGTTCATAAAAATAGCCATGAAACTGCCCATGACATCCGGCAGTTCGGACTTGAAAGGGCGAATCCTTCAATGCTAGAGGTCTAAGCGCTGTCGTAACGCCCGAGCGCTGGGTCCGTGTTGTACGGGTTAGCGCGGTTCTCATGCCCCCAGAGCACAAGTTTGCGCATCCTTTAGAGGAGCGGTCGCAGGTGTCCGATCGATCAACACCGATCCTCACCGCGAGAAATGTTACGCACGCGTTCGGACCCGTCACCGTTCTTCACTCGGTCAGCATCGATTTTATGCCGGGCGAGGTGCACGCGATAGTCGGCGAGAATGGTGCCGGCAAATCGACGTTGATGAAAATCCTATCGGGGATCCTCCGCCCGAGCCTCGGAGAAGTTCTCTACTTGCAGAAGCCGGTCAAGACCGGGGACCTGCGAACGATGGAAGACCTTGGGGTCCGTTTGATCCACCAGGAGCTCAACCTTGCCGAAGATTTGACGGTCCTTGAGAACCTGTTCCTGGGCGAAGAATCAACCTGGGGCCCGTTCCTGGATGAGGCAAAAATGCGCGCAAAAGGCCGTGAAGTCCTTGCGCAAGTCGGCCTCAACGTTCCCCTGAACACAACAGTTCGCAATCTGCGCGTAAGCGAAAAGCAGCTCATTGAAATTGCAAAAGCGATTTCGCAACGCGTCACGGCTCTGATCCTGGACGAACCGACGGCAACATTGACGCGCCAGGAGACCGCACAGTTATTCCGAATCATTGGGTCGTTCGCAGCCGCCGGGGTCGCGATACTTTACGTCTCCCATCGACTCGAAGAGGTTAAACAGCTCGCACATCGAATCACCATCCTGCGCGACGGCCGGTTGGTGACGACACAGCAAGCGTCGGAACTTTCTCCTGGCGAAATCGTGAGGTTAATGGTCGGACGCAGTCTCAACGATTTATACCCCAGAAAAGTGCTCGCCACGCAGCAAACGAACGCTCTAGAAGTGCGAGATATTTCCGTTCCAGGCTTCGTCTCGAACGCATCATTCACGCTTGGCAAAGGCGAAATACTCGGATTCGCAGGACTTGTTGGCGCGGGGCGCACGGAGTTGTGGGAAGCCGTTCTGGGTCTGCGAAAAATTTCCGGAGGCGAGGTTTTCCGGAACGGAGAGAAGAATCGTCCGGCGAACTATTCCCAGGCATTGGAACGCCTCCGGGCAGTCTATCTTCCGGAAGATCGCAAAGGGAAGGGTTTACTCGTTTCGTTCGACGCGCTAGCCAACTATTCTTTACTTGGCTTGAAGCGGTTTGGCATCTGGTTCGTCAATGAACGCAGAGAACGGAACGCGTTCGAACAAGCGGTCGACCAGTTTCAGATCAAAGTGCCGGATCGTTCGATGCCGGTAAATCGACTCAGTGGCGGGAACCAGCAGAAGGTGTTGATGGCGAAGATCCTCGCGTTGGACCCTGAAATCATCGTGTTCGACGAACCGACCCGAGGAATAGACGTTGGAACAAAGGCGCAGGTATATCGTTTGATTGCGGAAATGGCAGCGAAAGATCGGGCCTGCGTGGTAATCTCTTCCGAACTACTCGAGATCATCGGGTTGTGCCACCGTGTAATCGTCATGCGATCTCAGCGAATCGTTGCCAGCCTCGAAGGCGCCGAGATTAACGAGGACGAAATCATGCTCTACGCCACCGGAGTGAAATCCGCTCAACCCGCATTTTCCTCATGAAATCCGCCGAATTAGTCGAACCACCTGTCACGCCACAAGCCCGCGGCACACGGCTCAAAATCGCCGGGAAGTGGGCGAAAAACGGTGGACCGCTCGCTGCGCTTTTTTTGCTGACAATCCTTGGTGCATTTCTAAATCCCAGTTTTCTTTCCTGGAACAATCTCAGCAACGTGCTGACCCGAAGCGCCTTTATCGGAATCATCAGTGTCGGAGGCACGTTCGTGATTGTCACAGGCCAAATCGATTTGTCCGTCGGCGCGATGGCGGCGTTTATCGCGAGCCTTATGATCATTGTGATAAACCAGTTCGCCGATTCGGGAATGGCTCTTCCATTAGCCATCGGGGTTGGGATGATCCTCGGATTGGTCATTGGCCTGTTGTCCGGTCTCATGAACGGCCTGCTCGCGACACTGGGAAAGATCGACTCGTTTATTGTCACTCTGGGGACCATGGGAATTTTCCGTTCTCTGGTGATCTTTGTCGCGAACGGCGGGACCCTGACGCTGAACCCAAACATTCGAGAAGTTTATCGGCCCGTTTTTTACGATTCCTGGTTTAACGTTCCGATCCCGATCTGGGTGTTGGCCGTCGTCGTGGTCGCGGGCGCTGTGGCGCTGGCGAAGACACCTTTTGGCCGCTACTGCCGAGCCGTCGGCTCAAACGCCGAAGTAGCGCACTATTCGGCGATCCACGTCAACCGTATCCGGGTCATCGCGTTTGTAGTCCAAGGGTTTTGCGTTGGACTGGCAACGTTGTTGTATGTCCCGCGGCTCGGTTCGGCTTCCTCATCCACCGGGGTGCTGTGGGAACTGGAAGCGATCACAGCGGTCGTCGTTGGCGGCACCGCGCTTCGTGGCGGCACCGGCCGGGTGTCGGGATCCATTATCGGGGCCTTGATCCTGACGATGATCGGGAACATTCTCAACCTGACGAACATTATCAGTGTGTATTTGAATGGCGCCGTTCAAGGCGTCATTATACTCGGAGCTGCACTATTGCAGCGTAACAGCAGGACGCGATAAGTCTTAACTCCCCCCAAAAAACATGAACAAACTAATAAAACATATTGTCGTTGCGTCTTTGTACGCAACGAGTCTCGTCTACAGTTCTGCGATGGCGCAGGAGACGGTCAAGATTGGCGTCTCGATTCCTTCCGCAGACCACGGATGGACCGGCGGCATCGATTTCTTTGCACAGGAAGCCAAGAAGCGGCTCGAATCGACTTACAAGAACGTGCAGGTCATTGTTAAAACTGCGACCGACGCCAGCGATCAGGCAAATAGCCTCGAGGATCTCGTCGCCGCACAGCAGATTAACGCTCTGGTCATTCTGCCGTACGAATCGGCGCCTCTCACCGACCCGGTTCGTGAAGTGAAAAAGAAAGGGATCTTCGTAACCGTCGTCGATCGGGCCCTCACAGATAACAACATTCAGGACCTGTATGTGGCCGGCAACAACCCGGGAATGGGCAAAATCGCGGCACAGTACCTGATCGAAAAACTTGGTGGCAAAGGTGACATCGTCGTCTTGCGCGGTCTGCCGACCGTGATCGACAACCAACGCTTTGATACCTTCATGAGCCTGATCAAGAACACGCAAATCAAGGTATTGGATTCGAAGTACGCCAACTGGAATCGTGACGACGGATTCAAAGTGATGCAGGATTTTCTGACGCGTTTCCCGAAGATCGACGCGGTCTGGGCGCAGGATGATGACATCGCGCTCGGTGTGCTCGACGCGTTGCGCCAGGCCAAACGAGAAAACGAAATGTTTGTCGTCGGGGGCGGCGGAATGAAAGAGGTCATCAAACGTGTCCAAAACAAGGACACGCTGATTCCGGTCGATATCGTCTACAGCCCTAGCATGATCGCGAACGCGATTGAACTCACCGCGCTCCATTTCATCGCGAAGCTCCCGGTGAACGGGACTTACATCCTCGACTCCCCGCTGGTCACACCGGAAAACGCGGCGCAGTATTACTTCCCGGACTCGCCATTCTAAGAAGAGTTAGGAGAATCGTAGTGGGTTGCCGGCGTTTGGGGCGGTATCGAGGCCATGGGACCTATTGGACTCATCGGGCCTGCGGTGCCGCCGCCTGGCTCGGTATCGGGGCTGCGGGACCTATCGGACCTATACCGCCGCCTGGCGGCCCCGCTTATCCGCCAACCATCAGCTTAACAATCGCATCCGGGTTTGTCTCGGAGGTGCGCACTTCGCCTACTTTCGTTCCGCGTCGCAGAACCACGATTCGATCGCTGACCTGAAAAATATCGATCAGGTTGTGCGAGATAAAAATGATGCCGACGCCGCTCTGCTTGAGGTTCGCGATGAGTTCCATCACTTTGCGCTGCTCGGGAACTCCAAGCGCCGCAGTCGGTTCATCCATGATCAGCACGCGCGCTTTCCAATGGATCGCACGCCCGATTGCGACTGATTGCCGCTGACCGCCCGACAGCGATCGGATCGGCAACGAGTGACGATGAATGTGGATATCCAGGGCCTCGAGGGTCTTCGCGGCTTCGGATCGCATCAGACCCCGGTCGACGATCGGCAATACTCCCAGGAATCGGCGAACCGGCTCGCGACCAAGAAATACATTGGCGCCAACGTCCAGATTGTCTGCGAGGGCCAGATCCTGATAAATCGTTTCGATGCCGTACGCCCGAGCCTGGTGAGGATTGTCGAGCTTGATTTCCTTGCCCTCGTATCTCACGAGGCCACCATCCGGCGGATGAACTCCGGAGATTATTTTGATCAGCGTCGATTTGCCGGCACCGTTGTCCCCAGCGAGTGCCAGGACTTCGCCCGGATAGAGCGTCAGCGAGACCTGTTTCAAAGCGTGGACGCCGCCAAACCGCTTCGACACATTTTCTGCTTCAAGCAGCGGCGGAGTTTGCGCCTGATTATCCGCGGGCTCCATCCTTTCCAACTCCCTTCTGAATTTGATCGACGAGAACCGAAATAATGATTACGACACCGACCGCCACGAACTGCCAGAACGGTTCAACATTCACAAAAACCAGGCCGTACTGGATCACGGCTATGATCAATGCGCCGATAATTGTCCCGACGATCGTTCCTGAACCGCCAAACAGGCTCGCTCCTCCGATCACGACCGCGGCAATGCTGTCGAGGAGGACCGGTTCGCCTGCTTGGGCAGCCCCGGCATTGAATTGGGCGGTGTAGAAAATTCCTGCGCATCCAGCCGACAAGGCAGAGAGAACGTAGAGCACCAACGTATTATTTCGAACATTGATACCGGCCCTCAACGCCGCGTTCACATTGCCCCCGACTGCGTAGACATGCTGCCCGTAGCGCGTTTGAGACAGCAGGTAGTGCATCGCCAGGAGGATCAGTATCGTCAACAGAACCAGGTTGGGAAGCCCAAGGGTCTCGCCGTTCCCGATTTCGCCCAAGAGGCCGCCGTGCACCGGAACCGTCGTCCCGTTTGCCAGCAAATAGGCCACTCCTCGCGCCACGCCGTACATCCCAAGCGTGCCAATGAAGGGCGGTACCCGAAGATCGGCAATTAGCAGACCGTTGATCAGTCCCGGCACGACGGCAATTCCCAAGCCCGCGATAATAGCGGCAATCAAGCTGACTACGGGACTCCCGAACTGAGCGGCCCAATTGAAAACATGGGCGGTTACGACGGCGGAAAGGCCCATCGTAAATCCAACGGACAAATCGATTCCGCCCGAGATGATGACAAATGTCTGACCAAGAGCCAGCAGGAGCGGAGTAACCGTATAGATCGCAATCGATTTGATGTTGAACGGATTGAACAAAAACGTGGTGTTATACGCGGCGCGGGCCCAGATCTCGAATGTGAGCAAAAGGATCGCCAAAAAAAGCCAGGCTCGAAACGCCGCAAGAAAATCGAGCCAGCGAGCCTGCTTCGTATCGGCGAACAC
>CAZMNG010000002.1:12199-16358 GCA_964567505.1 uncultured Chthoniobacterales bacterium | reverse complement strand
CACTGCTGCAGCGGACGTCAAGATGTTGAATCCAGGTAAATATTGCTTCCCAAAAACACGACCCTGGCGCAACCCGGGAGCCGTCGCCAGATTCTGTCAATCGTGATGGAGACTAGTCCGAATAGATAAAGCGCTTCACGTTCGGATCGTCGACGTTGCTTTTATCGATCACCGTAAACCCGGTGCCGATCAATGTCGGAATGGATTGGCCAGTCAGATACGCATAGGCGGCAACCACTCCGAAATAGCCGATCTCGGCCGGATGCTGCGCGATGGCGATGTCGATGTTTCCGGCCTTGATATCGGCGACCATCGAGGTCGGTGCGTCAAACGCCTCGACTTTCACCTTTCCGCTCGCGCCGGCCTGTTTCACTCCGTTGGCCGCGCCCATTGCGGAGAAAAGGTTTGCCCCGAAAACGCCTGCCAGGTCCGAGTTGCGCGCAAGGACCGCTTGAAACTGAGAAGCAGCCTTGTTCGCATCGTCGTCGTTGAACTGGGTTTCAAGAACGGTGATGTTCGGATGCTTTTTCATTTCGTCTTTGAAACCCTCCTCGCGCTGGTCGGTCGTGGATATGCCCGGTCTAACATTGGAAACGTAAACCTTACCTTTGTCTCCGATGGCCTTTGCCAGGGAGCGCGCCGCGATTTCTCCACCGAGGATGTTGTCAGACGCGATATAGGATTTCGGGAAGTCGGCGTCACCGGTTCCTGTCTGGTAATGGCCGTCGCCGATGAAGGTATCGACCGTCAGGACCGGAATCCCGGCGTCCACGGCCTTCTTAAGAGGTTCGATTAATTGGACTTTATCCGTTGGCGCAATCAGAATGGCGCTTGGTTTGCGGGCAATGACCGCATTCAGCACCGGAACCTGCGTCACCGGGTTAAAGTCCGGCGCACCCTGAAAGACGAGAGTAACACCCAGATCTTTAGCCGCCGCTTCAGCGCCTTTGCGCATCGTGATGTAGAAGGCGTCCGTTGTAAGCCCTGGGATCAAGGCAATGGTATATTTATTGTCCGCTGCAGAAGCCGTCTCAATAGTAGACGATGCAACGAGGCCGATCATGGCGAATGCTGCAAAGGCAGTAATCCAACGTTTCATGTTTGGGGGGTATCTCTCTTGGTTGATTCGTGATGCTCCGGGTCTCGGAAGTAGCCCGGCGGACACGAACTTAAGATGCTTTGATTTGTTCAGTCAAGGATCCCTCACATTATTCTGACTGGCTGACCGGTGCATTCGAGCACGGCCTGCCAGAGATCACCGGACGGATCGACCTTTTGCCTGCCTTGCGTCACCAGACCGAACGGAATATGGACAAACGTGCTGTGCCACTGGCCAATTAACATGCCGGTTTTTCCGGCCATGCCGGCGTGCACTGCGTTCTGAGCTAATCGCAGACAGTAAGCGTTGTCCTGAGCTGAAGCCGGAACGCTCCGGATGGTGTAGCTCGGATCAATGTACTTCAAATTCACCTCCATCCGGCGTTTCTTGAAGAACTCCGTAATCCGGTCCTTGAGGAACTCACCGATATTGCCGAGTCGCGTATTACCCGAAGCGTCCGCGATCAAAGGGTCAATGCTCATCAAATCCTGGCCGGCGCCCTCCGCGACCACGATCACCGCGTGCTTACGCTGTGCGAGTCTGTACCTGAGCGTTTCCAGGAAACCGGACGGCCCGTCCAGGCCGAATGGAATCTCAGGAATCAAACAATAATTGACGTGCTGGCCGGCCAGCGCCGCATAACAGGAAATGAACCCGGAGTTGCGCCCCATCAATTTTACCAGGCCGATCCCGTTCATCGCGCCCAGCGCTTCAACATGAGCGCACGAAATCGTCTTCACCGCTTCGGCAAATGCAGTATCAAACCCGAAGCTTTTGTCGATGTAGGCGATATCGTTGTCGATCGTCTTCGGAATTCCGATCACGGCCTTCTTCAGCCCTCTGCGACGGATTTCATTCGCGATCTTAACCCCTCCTCGCAGTGTTCCGTCCCCACCAACAATAAACAGGATATCGACTCCCAGTTCTTCGAGATGCTCGACCATCTCCGCGGGGTCCTGCGGACCGCGCGAACTGCCGAGAATTGTTCCCCCAAACGTATGAATTGTCGACACCGATTCCGGTCTGAGCGCAAGCGGAACATGCCCAAGCCGCGGGACGAGGCCCTCGTACCCGTATCGCAGGCCAAATGTTCGAGTCACGCCGTAGCGATGGTACAACTCCATCACAACGCCGCGAATAATGTCGTTCAGGCCGGGGCAAAGGCCGCCACAAGTCACAATCGCCGCCGATGTTTTCGCTGGATCGAAGTAGATCTTTTCCCGCGGCCCCGCCATCTCGAAATTCAGCGGGCTCAGTCCCCGCTCAAACATGTCCCGGACGCCTTCCATCGAATCGTCGTAGATAACGCGATGCTCTTCGGTGCGAAAATCGTTCTTCCCGATTAGCCTATGCCGCAATGGCGATAGAAACTTGGCTTCCCCTATTGTTTCAATGACCGCTTCCATACCCGTCCACATCGAAATCGACCGGAGGCCAGGCGTCAAGCGTGCGCTGAAACCTTGTGTCCTAGCGAAATTTAGCCAGCACCGCTTCCAGGTCGGACTCGGGCACTTCGACGAATGCGGCGTGCGACCTGGCGCTTGCCCGCTCAAGCAACGCAGCCTCCAGAGTGTAGTCGCCCAGACGCGATTTCACAAACTGCTTCACTGCGCTTTCGTCCGGCTCGCCTGCATTCTCTTCACCGGAAGGGTAGAAACCTGCTCCCCAGGCGCGAACAGCCGCTTCAACAGCGCTTCGAAGGCCGGTAATTTTTGCTCCACTCAGGACCCGTTCCGTTCGTTCCAAACCACGGCGTGTTCCTGCAATCGCTCCGAAACTTTCGCGGCGCTTTCCGACACTCATCGAACTGGCATGGATCGCGCCGTCGTAGTCGAGGCGAACAAACAAATCCGCATCCTGAGTGTCTCCCAATTCCGCGAATAGGATTCTGGCAAGATACGGCGCTCCGTAGATCTGCTCGAAAGCCTGTTTTAACGCCGGACTAAACGAGTAGGTCGCCATCCGTCGGAGCGAAACGTCGGCGGCGGAACGAGTAAAGCCTTCGGTACTCGCAAGTTCGAGCGCCGTCATTCGCAGGCGCTCAATGTCGCCGGGATGGCCGATGGCGCCCATCGCAATCCGGTCGTAAATTTCGAAAATCTTTTTGCGATCCCGACCGAATGTCAGAAGCAGGATCCCGTCCGAAAAACTGATCCCGATTGTCGGGCTACCGGGCGCGAGCTCGTTCTCAATATATTCACGCCGATTCGAGATCGCTTCTACCCAACGGTAAGGTTCGTCTATCATGCTACGTGCGCCTGGAACAGCTCGGAAAGCTTTTCGTCCGCAACCGTTTCAATCCCTGAGCCGGCGACGATCTTGATAATCGGAAATATCTTACCGTGCCGGTCGATTCCGCCGGTCGCGGTGTCTGCTTCGGCTGCCGTGTCGAGCGCTTTGAGCGCCAACAGGATTGCAGCCTCCTTGCTCCGCTCCCGCAACGGTTTCGAGCCCCAACTCTGTTCATAATAGAGCACGCTTCGAACTGCGGCGGCTCCCGACCCACTCGACGCAAAATCTGCCGCCTCGAATTGCGCGCCCATCGCGTCGTAAAAGAAGAGTTTAGCCGGATCCGAACTTTTCTTTTCGTAGGTTGCGAACAATGGGACAACCACTCCAACGCCCTGAATCACCATCCCGAGGTTGTCGCGCAACAACTTCGACAAAGCACGGACTTTGCCCTCCACACTCATCTCCTGGAGCTGGCTGCGGCGATAAAATTTGAAAGAGTGTTCCAGTATCCGGGCCATCTCCCAGGCCGTAGCCGGAGATCCGGCGATCGCCATCACGGAATTCCGATCGATCTCAAGCACCTTATCTGCGCGATCATACATCACGACGTTCCCTGCCGTTGCACGGCGGTCTCCCGCAACAAGAACGCCCCCGGCGAACTTGAATCCCAGGATCGTCGTTGCAACGGTTTCGGTAAAATCCGCGTTCGTAGCAGAGACCAGCGGTATTTCGCTGATTACGCGTTGCCGCTTCAACACCGCCAGGAAATCGCCTGCTATTTGGTTCGATGCGTTCGATTCATCCATGCTACTGGCCGGTACGCTGCCG
>CAZMNG010000002.1:0-12189 GCA_964567505.1 uncultured Chthoniobacterales bacterium | reverse complement strand
ACTGGTTTGGATCCACCTTGCGCATGCGCTTTAGCAGATCCTTCGTGTCCGGCTTTGAAACATCAGGTGATCGAGGTCCGTCTCCGTCCCTCTGCTTTGGCTCCCAGGGGGTTGGAGCTGGTGGCTTTTGGATCCTCTCTGGCATTCCAAACACTACCGATTTTCGGCCCTGAAAGCAAATCGTGATCGCCGATTCCACTTGTGCAGGATTCTACGGTGCCGGAGATGGAACGGGTTGGCTCGAAATCGGAATCTTGATCGTTTGGCCGGCCTGCAGTTTTTTGGCGTCCCCGATCTTGTTCAACTGTTCGATATCCTCAACAGAGACGCCGAACTGCTTCGAGATCTGGGTCAATGTCTCCCCTTTCGCCACCACGTGCGTCTTGATATTAGCCGAATCGGCGACCGGCTTTTCGACACCCGCGGTCGCCGGCTCCGGTGTTGGGGCTGGAAGCGTTGCAGTCGACGCCGGTTCGGCCCTCGCCGGGGCGGCTTTCGGCCTGAGCGCTTCAGTCAACGTAGCGATCTCTTGCGCCAATTTGTCGATCTTATCTGCTTGTGCGGTGATCTCCTCCCTCAGCTTCTGAAGCTCTGTGACCTCGGCTTTCAATAACAACTCGTCCGTCTTGGCAGCATCCGGCTTGTCGCTTTCAACTTTTGCCGAATCCGCCTTGTCTTGCGCCAATACAGTCGACAGGGACGCCGACACCAAGAGAATCAAATAGAAAATTCTCATCCGATCCATTTGCACTTGTCTACATTCGGCCCCTGAACCGTGCAACCATTAGTTAGGCTCGGCAGCGGTCACAAGAATTTTCGATTGCACCCCGGAACAGTTGCGTTGAGGCTCGATCGCGGATCGCTCGATCCCGCGCAACACCTTGGGACCTATGAGATTCAGACGTTTCGTTTTATCTGCTGTCACGCTTCTGGCTGTTCTGGGGGCTCCTTGCCCGGGACACGCGGCCGAAATCCTGCTCTTTGCCGCGATCAGCCTGACCGATGCGCTGAATGAGATTCAGCCGATCTATGAAAAGTTGTCCGGCGACAAACTGAGTTTCAATTTTGCCGGGTCCAACGATCTGGCGCGCCAGATCGACGCCGGTGCTCCGGCTGACCTCTTTTTCTCGGCCGACGAGGCGAAAATGGACTTTCTCGCTTCCAAAAATCGCCTGCTGCCGGGCAGCCGCAAAAGTCTTCTTAGCAATACATTAGTGATCGTTATCCCAAGATCGGCTACTTTTGCAATTTCGGATCCGAAGCAGCTCGATAACGCATCGATTGTGAAAAGACTCGCTCTGGCAAATCCGGATGCGGTTCCGGCCGGGATTTACGCGAAGGAATTTCTGACTAAAATTGGAATCTGGGATCACCTGAAAGGAAACGTTATTCCGACTGAAAATGTCCGGGCTTGCCTCGCCGCTGTTGAGAGCACCAATGCCGACGCCGGAATTGTTTACAAGACAGATGCGTTGACTTCAAAGGAGGTCAAGGTCGCGTACGAAGTTTCCGCGGCGGACGGTCCGCACATTTCCTATCCACTGGCAGTGATCGCCAACTCGCCGGCGCTCAACAACCAGGCCAAGGAGTCCGAGCGTATTGACCACGCAAAGAAATTCGCTGACTTCCTCGAATCACCTGAAGCGGCAAAGATCTTCGTCCAATACGGGTTCACTGTTCTGCCATAATGTCCGACCAATGGGAGATAATCGTCTTTACATTGCAGGTCTGTTTCGGCAGCTCGCTGATTATATTGCCACCGGGCATGGCGTTGGCCTGGTGGCTGGCGAAGTCGAGCTCCCGGCTAAAACCGTTCATTGAAACGATCGTCTCGTTGCCGATGGTGATTCCTCCGGTCGCAACCGGGTTAATCCTGCTGGATTTGTTTGGTCGCCGTGGTCCGATTGGATCGTTCGTGTGGTCGACGTTCGGCATTGATATCGCGTTTACATGGCGAGCGGTCCTGCTGGCGACTGCTGCGATGAGTTTTCCGTTGCTGGTGCGCTCGGCTCGAGTTGGTTTTGAAGCTGTGAATCCGCGACTTGAACAGATCGCGGAGACGCTCGGAGCCTCATTCTGGCGAGTCGTCTTTACCGTCACGATCCCGTTGGCTTCGCGAGGAATCATTGCGGGGTTCCTTCTGTCGTTTGCCAGGGCAATTGGCGAATTCGGGGCGACCATGCTTGTTGCGGGAAATATTCCAGGAAAGACCACCACCTTGTCGCTGTCCATTTATTCGCTCGTTCAACTCGGAAAAGATGGTGAGGCATTTTCTCTGGTGGCAATCTCGGTGTGTATTGCGTTCGTTGTGCTTTTTGTGAGCGAGCAACTGTTGGGGAAAAGCCGCCAATCGCGATGAGGCTTGAACTTGAGCGTGTGCGATTGCCGTTGGCGCATTTCACACTCGAATTAGATCTCGATCTCGAAGGCGATTCGATCGGGCTGTTCGGAGAATCGGGATCCGGTAAAACCTCGATTCTGGATCTTGTGGCCGGCATCAGAAAAGGAGCGGCAGGAACTGTGCGACTCGATGGGTCGACGCTCCAAAGCGACTCTGCCTTTGTCTCTCCAAACCGGCGCGCGATCGGCTATGTGCCGCAAGATCTAGCGCTGTTTCCGCATTTGAGCGTGCGGGGAAACATATTCTACGGATCGAGGCGCAATAACTCCGACCGAACAATTCGCCCCGAACAAGTGATCGACTGGCTCAATCTCGGTAAACTTCTCGGACGAAGAATTGATGCTCTCTCAGGCGGCGAAAAACAGCGGGTCGCGCTCGCACGAGCGATCATCTCCCGACCGAAGCTGATATTATTGGATGAGCCGTTTACTGGCTTGGACCCCAAATTGCGCCAGATTGGTATTGAGCTTGTGCGCCAGCTCCGAACAGAATTCTCGATCCCGTTCCTGTGTGTCTCTCACTCTCGACACGAGCTAAACCAGCTTTGTGAGCTTCTGATCGAAGTGGCAGCCGGCAAAGTGGTAAGGACGTTTCGCCCGGATCCAGCGGCTTCCGGCGACCTGACTCGTTTAAATTAAGTAAAGCGAGCGACGCAGACTGCTTGTGCTTCTTTTCCGTCGAGACCTCGAAATTCCCCTTGATCTAACGGCCGGATCGGTCACTTCGTTGGCAGAATGAAAACTGTTTCGGAGTTCATCTCGCATCACTTCCGGCACTTCAACGCGGCCACGCTGAAAGATGCCGCACAAGGTTATACCGACCACCTTGCCAAAGGCGGAAAGATGCTGGTCACCGTTGCAGGCGCGATGAGCACGGCCGAACTCGGCTTGTCACTTGCTGAAATGATTCGCCAGGACAAACTGCATGCGATCTGTTGCACCGGCGCGAACCTCGAGGAGGATGTCTTCAACCTGGTTGCACACCATCATTACAAGCGCATTCCAAACTGGCGCGAGTTGAAGGGCGAAGACGAACAAGCCCTGCTTGATCGGCACCTGAATCGAGTCACGGACACCTGCATCCCGGAGGGCGAAGCGATGCGGCGAATCGAAAACGTCGTGCTCCACGAGTGGGTCGACGCAGATCAAAGCGGGCGCAAACTTTTCCCGCACGAATTTTTCTACTCAATTCTGCGCGACGATCGACTCAGCAATTATTACCAGATTGACCCGAAAGACAGCTGGCTGTATGCGGCCATGCGCAAGAATTTACCGATGTTTGTACCGGGATGGGAGGATTCTACGCTCGGGAACATGTACGCTGGGCACTGCATTTCCGGGCACGTGAAGAACGTGCACACGGTTCGCACCGGGATCGAGTACATGATTGCGCTCGCCGATTGGTACACAAAAACTTCCGAACAATCTTCGATCGGGTTTTTCCAGATTGCAGGCGGCATCGCCGGCGACTTCCCAATCTGCGTAGTGCCAATGTTGCACCAGGATCTTCAGCGCGAGAATATTCCGCGCTGGGGTTATTTCTGCCAGATCAGCGACTCGACGACCAGCTACGGATCGTATTCAGGCGCGGTCCCGAACGAAAAGATCACGTGGGGTAAGTTATCGCTCGATACTCCGAAATTTATCATCGAATCGGATGCAACAATTGTCGCGCCGTTAATCTTTTCTTGGGTTCTCGGGTGGTAAGCCGGAAGCGCTTTAACCGGCGATTAATCTGCGCGATCTTTAATCCAGCCTTCTGTGTAAACTGTGCCTTTCACCTGAGCTATGATGATCAAAAGCAGATGTTCGACGTTTTCAAGGCCCATGCATCATCACACGCCACCTTGATGTTCAATACTGGGCCAATGTTCGGCGAAGCCGTCGGTAACTATAGGGGCGATCCCCTTTATCACGCCAGCTTGGACGTCACGGAGTACGAAGCCTTGATCGCCAAATCAGGGTTCGAAGTAATTGAACATGCCGTGAATGACCCCCGGGCGGGAGGTCGTACAGTCTGGCTGACCCAATCACGCGCTTGTGTGTAAGATGACAAAGGGCGCAATGCCGCCGACAACGATAGGCGCGAGCCGATGCGCATCGATGAACGCCCCAACATCAGAGGCAAACGTGCGAACTGAGAACAAAATCCGATCTCTTTCAGGCATTGAAGGTAATGCTCAAAATCGAGAATGCCTTTCCCAGCAGCGCACGCCTTAAAATCATTGTTCCGGGTTCCCAGATCTGCGCCATACGATTTCGCAGGTCGTCCGCGGCATCGCAGATGGCATATAGGCGAGCATTCCGAGCTTTCTGGCAGCTCTCGAAATGGGCGGCTTGGCAGATCATCCCACAGCCCAGAACACCGATTCTCACAGGGTCAGGGGTCTTTTTCATTCGTTTTCGAATCATTGTGAACAAAGCGCCAAATAAAGCGGAGCAACGGAGCAGAAAACCGGTCTCAGCCCAGTGGCGATTTAAAAGCCCGCCTTTTCATTGACCTCCAGCCGGAAAACGTCCGGACGGGCATAGTGCCCAACCACGTCCAGGTCGAACTTACCTTCGGCGATCTCGCCGGGGTCGAGATCTGCGGTAAGGATCTTCTCATCCGAATAATCCGGCCCCGCCAGCACGCGCCCGAGCGGATTGACAATCACGCTTCCGCCGCGGATCAACACGGTCTGCGGATCGTCTCCCTGGATCGCTGGGTAATTTGTTGGATAGTCACCGCGGCGGATATACTGGCAGGCGGAGAGCACGAAACACCGCCCTTCGAGCGCGATATGCCGCATGGTGGACGTCCAGGTCTCGCGCTCGTCGACCGTAGGGGCGCAATAGAGTTGGATACCCTTGGCATACATGGCTGCGCGCAGGAGAGGCATGTAATTTTCCCAACAAATGACGGCCCCCACTTTGCCGCCGGGTGTGTCGAAAACTGGTAGGGTGGAGCCATCACCAGAGCCCCAAATGATCCGCTCTACGGCGGTGGGCATTAGCTTGCGGTGTTTGCCGAGCAATCCACCCGGGCCGAAAAATAGCGCGGTGCAGTACAATGTGCCGCCATCGCGCTCGATGACACCGATGACAAGGTACACGCCTCCCTCCCGCGTCGCCGATGCTAGCTCGTCCACTTCAGGTCCGGGTACCGTGATGGCACTCTCAAAATAGGTGCGGAACCACTTCCGTCCTTCAGGAGACCGCATCCCGACGCGTGCTCCGAAGTCGATTCCCTTGGGATACCCGGAAATGAACGCCTCGGGAAAGACAATCAGCCGTGATCCACTTCGGATTGCCTGGCCCGTCAGGTCCAAGGCTTTCATCGTGCTGCGCTCCCGGTCGAAGGGCACGGAGCCGGCCTGAACCACTGCGACGCGAAACAGATCCATTTTACCTATCGTACACGCAACCTCCCGCGACGACTAGTACTGGCGGTTAAGCTCAGAGACTGGAATTTAACCTTATCAGAATTCTGGACTGACCCGATGATTCACGGTACTCGCCGTCGATTTGCTGCGGTGAAGTCGACTGAAAATGTTGTTGTCCCCATACATCGCCCAGGGACCGGATGGCACTTGAACGAAGTCGACGAACTTCCAGTCACAGAAATCGATGTTGTCGAGGGCTAGATAATCTCGAACAGCCGGCGAGACGTCCAGCCCGGCGTCTCGGTTTCTGTTTGGCCTGGGACGTTCATCGCCGAATACATATTGCCAGTGATCCGTCCGGAACGGGCCGACATCCTCCCACTGCGCGTAACACACTTTAGTACCATGCCTGATTGCCACCCAACGCCCCTTGCAAACCGATTGTCCATCTCGCACAAAGGAACTTTGGTACCATGGAATTACCTGCGCGGCTTCAGGTTTGGTATGATGATCATCGACGTCATTGTATGGAAGCGCGATATAGAAAGGATTCTGCCGAGGAACGAATCGTAGTGGCGCAAAATTCAGTCGCTCTTCCGAAACCGGAGTATCAGTGCCGCCGTAACTTGAAATCCAACTGCTGTCCCACGCGCTTTTCTCATTCGAAAGGGGGTTACTCGGACACGCTTGCTCGCCTACCCAAAATACAGTCGTCGCAATACCGAGCCTCCAGGCATAATCGCCCGACCCGATTCCAAGAGTGTTTCTTTGGCTGATAGCCGAGCCGGCTTCTTCACTCAGTCCGGAAATCTGGAACCTGCTATTGACAAGGGGACGCGGAACCTTCGGCTCGATCCTGACCAACGAGCTTTCGGGGAGTTTCATCGCATATTTTGCGAGATCCACGGCGTTGTCGGACGGTAGCTGCGCGAAAACGTGCGTCCCGCAGATCACAACGAGCGAAGTGCACACGACGAGTTGGAGTCTGCGCCTGCATAACGGCGCGTAATCGATTCCGGCCGGGTCCTCGGCCCTCCGCACGTCAGTCAGAGCCATCTGCCAAAATGAATTCGGCAAAAACAGCGTAGCCTTTAGCATGACATTGCCGAAAGTTCAAGCAAAACGTAACCGAGTGGACGATTATCACCGAAAGATTACCGAGCGCGAAATTATTGACCACCGAAATTGGTCGCACAATTGAAGTTCTGCAAGCCGAAGCAGAGTGTCATGACAGTCGACAATCTCGTCGATGCCGTGCTGGCCGGGTCGGATCAAGGCGAAAAAATAACCATACCTTGCGTATAAGTTTGCACAAACGGAGGAGTGGCACTTTGAATTCCGTCTCCAGGAAGCCCGGCGCGGCTAATGGTTAGCGCGCGCCATATTCTTCTTTGCCTGCTCGATCACGCTGTAGTCGTCGGGCACCTCTACGACACCGTGTTTCTTGATGTAATCAGCGTAAGCCGCCGTCAGGGTCTTGACCAAGTCTGGGTTGGTAGAAGAAATATCATTCGCTTCGGTTGGGTCGAGGCGGAAGTTGTAGAGGTGCCACTCCTTATCGCCAAAAGGAGGCAAGTTACGTACCAACTTGTACTCGCCACGATACACTGCGGTATTGCCAGCAATCTCGATCGCAAAGACCTCGCTACTATCGTGAACCTCCTTCGAACTGCCGGCGAGCAGCGGCACCATGGTACGCCCGCCGAGTGCGGCTAGATTGTCGCTTGGCTGCGCCACGACACCCGCGAGATCGAGCAGCGTCGGCACGACGTCGAGCACGCAAACGAACGCGTCGGTTATTTGACCTGTGGCGACCTTCTTCGGATAGCGGATGATCAGAGGCGCACGCGTGCCACCTTCGGATGTCATAATCTTGAAACCGCTCAGCGGCGTCATCGAGACGCTGGCCCAGCTTGGACCATATTCCGAGTAGGTTCCTTTCTCGCCGAGGTGCTCGTAGGTCAGATCGAAGTTCTTCTGATAGTAACCTGGGAAAGAATCGTGAAGCTCGGTGGCTTCCCCGCCGTTGTCGCTCATGAATATAATAACGGTTTTATCTAGGAGCTTCTTGTCCTTGAGATAGTCGAGCACGCGGCCGATGCTCATGTCCATGTACTCGAGCATGCCGGCATAGACCGCCATTCGCTTGGCGTCCATCCGCTGCTCATCGGGCGACAGTGAAGACCACTCCGGAACGCCGGGTAGGGAAAGCAATTCGAGGCCTGCTGGCATCAGACCGAGCTCTACCTGTCGCTGGTAGCGGATCTCTTTGATAGCAGACCAACCAGCCCGGTAGGTCCATACGTAACGCTCCGTGAATTCCGCTGGCGCCTGATGAGGTTGATGCACCGCCTGAAACGCGAGATAGCCGAAAAACGGTTTCCCGTCATTCGCGTTTTTGTCGATGTAGCCGAGCAGCTTGTCGGTGTAGAACTTGCTTGAGTAGAAATCCGCTGGCAGCTCAATCTCCCGGAGACCCTCGTAAAAATGCACCGTTTTATACTTTGGGGTGTAGGATTTCTTCTCCCAATTATCGGCGCCGCCTTCGCCCAGGACCACTGAATCCTCGAATCCCTGTGAAGCGGGAAGCTGTTCCTTTGTCTGCCCAAGGTGCCACTTGCCTGCCATGTACGTGTGGTAGCCTGCCGCTCGGAGCATCGTTGCGATCGTTATTACCCGACTATTCAAGCCGCCTTCGTAACCCGGTTTGCCAAATTGATTATCAGCCAACAGCTCTTTCATGTTGCCAACACCGACATCGTGATTGTCGCGGCCGGTGAGCAGCATCGCGCGGGTCGGCGTGCACGTCGGCGCAACGTGGAAGCTAGTAAACATCGTGCCTTGATAAGCGAGGCTGGCGATGTTCGGCGTGAAGATCTCGCCACCGTACGGGCTGGTGTCGGAAAAGCCCATGTCATCGGCAACAATGAGCAGGATGTTCGGTTTGTTAGTCTGTTGCGAATAAGCAACATGCGGTATCGCGGTTAGGCATAGAGCGAATGCGGTTGCCCATTGCCAGCGGATAAGTTTAGGTAGATTTATTCTTGTCGACTGCATTTTAATCGGCTTCTCTCGGGGGGTTAATCGCAATTTGGGTAAAGGCATCGACCCGGTACCAATCGCTGCACCATTGCCAAACATTTCCGGCCATATTGTAGAGCCCATAGCCGTTAGGCGGAAAAGATTTCACCGGCGACGTTCCCACAAATCCATCTTCCACCGTATTGCTAACGGGAAACAGGCCTTGCCAGGTGTCAGCCATGAGAAGCGCTGCCCGTCGCTTGCCGCGGCCCTGCAATCCCACCCAAGTTTGAACTAGGCGTTTCGTCACGGGGTACCTTTTTTTCAACGTTGTTCCTTGTGCTGTTGTATTCGTCAAGTCAAGCCTTTCGTCGGGTGTCGCGATGAAAGCGCAGGAATTTTCACGCTTTTTACGAATCACCGCCATCAATCGGGAGGGTGACCAAATCTCACCACCCCGCATACCTAAAAGCAATGTTACTCCGTCGGAAAAAGTATGGGAGAAGCTGATTGAATGCGGCGAGACTAGGACACCACCGAAGGCGATAACGAAGGTTTCCTCCGGAACGGTCATTCCTGCTACCATAAAAACTCCGGCCCCGCACAGACCAGGATAGGTCTAAGGTACCGCGGCGGGGCACACCTCATCAAATGCATTGTGATGATAGAATAACGATTATGAAATATTTATTAATGTTCCTCGCCTTCTCGGCCACCACTATTTACGCTGATACTTATCAAGGAAAAAATGGTAAAGTAGCCCATAACCGTGCTGGCACGGCAGTTCAAACCAGTAATGGCACGGCGGTACACGCTAAAGGCAGCTCGACCGTTCGCAGCACCAACGGTGCTTATCATGCGAGCGGAACCAATGGCGCCGCTGTCCATACGAACAGGACGGCCGCTGTACATACCAATGCCAATTGGAATGACGCCTACTGGCATTCGAACAGGTACGGCTACTGGAACGGGCAGCGCGGCTATTGGCATGTGGTTAGCGGTCAGCATGTCTTTGTCGTTGTATATTGAAATATCGACCCTTAAAGACATGCGTGAGGAAAAAGCTGAACAAGTTCAGCCTGAGCCCCGCAAGGCGCCTTTGCGTTGTCTGCCAGGCGGACGACTGCTCGGCCCCTCGATATCGATCACCAAATGACGCCTTGTCAGGTGATTCTATCGCTTTCGACAGAGCCGGTTGCCTTGCTTGAAATGATGGATGCCAAACGTAGCTTTCCAAATGAAGCTTCGTCTGGGCCTGTCTGGGTGGACAGGTCAGGAATTGCAGGCGGACACCCCGCGAAACGTCCGCCTAATTTCGGCCCGGATCGGGTAGTCTACGCCTATCCGGCCCGTCATTATCCAAAGTGGCGTGCGGAATTCCCCTCACTCGCGAACGCATTCCATGCCGGCGGTTTCGGAGAAGGCTTTACGCTCACCGGAGTGGATGAGGAAGCCGTCTGCATCGGAGATATCATTCGCGTTGGAAGCTGCCATTTGCAGCTTTCTGAGCCCGGGCAACCTAACCAATGGCCATATGCGATTCGGCGTAGAATGATTATCGAGGCTGCAACACAGACTAACCGCACCGGCTGGTATTATCGGATCATTGAGCCCGGTTGGGTGACTGCCAGCGACAGCGTTGTTTTGGTTAAAAGGCCTAACTCATCTTGGTCGGTCACTCGGTTTAGTCAGATACTCGGCGCGGAAGACCCAACTCGGAAGGAACTGGCGGAGCTGACCACCTTAAAGGGGTTGGCGTCAGACTGGCAATGGGCCGCTGGAAAGGCCCTGAAAGGCGTTGAACAAAGCCTGGCGCTCTTTTGGGGGCGGTAGCTTCCCGGAAAAATCGAGCAAAATTATAAGACAAAATTCGATTCCGGAAAACAAACAAAAAAGAAGCCAAGGTAACTCGGCCTGTGCGCTTGATCTTCCGCACGGTCAACGAAGACGCCGACTTCGCCCGGGCCTGTCGTTGAAGTGCATGCGCAACAGTTGTCCACTCTAAGCATTGGCTGGAGCTACGTCCGGATCCGTCACAGTTGTCGGCTTTTTCCGATACACCAGTTCGAATAGCGGTGATGCCATTAGCGTAGTTACAATCGCCATTATGACCATGATCGAAAACAAGGCTGGCTGGATAATACCCTTCTGCAAACCGATATTGAGGATAATCAACTCCATCAATCCCCGGGCGTTCATGAGAGTGCCAACTGCAAGGGCCGTTCGATTACTTTCGCCGTTTAATCGGGCGGCTAACCAGCAAGCTGCGCCTTTCCCGGCGATAGCTGCCACCAGCACTACGCTCGCAATCAAGAGCAATTGGAGATTGTTCACCGTGTCGAGCCGGGTATTCAGGCCGGAGAACGTAAAAAAAATCGGGAGTAGAAATACCACCGCCACAGGTTCAAGCTTTCTCCGCAATTCCTCCGCAAAGAAGCCGCGCGGCATCGCCACACCAAGGATAAATCCGCCGAAGACAGAATGAATTCCGATTGCATCGGTAGTCCACGAACCAAGCATGAACAACATCAAAGTGACTCCCAACAGGGTCGGGCTGATCTCACCATTCCGTTCCGCGATAACACCCAATCGGCGGAGAAGTTTTCGACCAAGGGTCAAAGTGAACAGCCCATACAGTAACCCGCCGACAATCGCCTGAATCGCGATCATGCTGCCGCCACCAAAACTTGCGAGCACGATGGCGAGAACACACCATGCCGTCGCATCGTCGATGGCGCCAGCAGCCAAAGCCAGGGTTCCAAGAGCGGTACCCGTTATGCCGCGCTCATAAATGATTCGAGCCAACATCGGAAAGGCCGTGATGGACATCGCCGCGCCCAGGAACAAAACCGCTTCAAAGTCAGTCGCTTTTTCGGAGAAAAGCCCCGGAACCCTCCTGATCCAGAGCGCCAAAAAGCCACCCAGAATAAAAGGTGCAACCATACCCGCGACCGACACCGAAGCAGCGCTGCGCGCTCTGGACCGGAATAGAGCGATTTGGAATTCGGTGCCGACGAGAAACATGTAAAGACCCACGCCAAACTGTGCCAGCACGTACAAGATCTTAAGGGAGTCCTTCGGGAATATCACTTGCTGCCAACTGGGAAAAAGCACCCCGAACAGCGATGGTCCCATGATAACCCCAGCAATCATTTCACCAACAACCTGGGGCTGACCGACGCGGCGAGCCAGGATGCCTACACCTCGACAAACAGCCAGGATGAAGAATACCTGAAGGAAGAACACCGCAGAAAGCTGAGCTGAATTCATAGGGCGTAAGCCGTCTACCTAAATGCTTGGTTCTCGTCGGTCAATTCAATCGAGCAAATACTTCCGTGCGAGGATTTCGCTCAGAGTGTTTCTGAAGCTGAAAGATTGGCACGCCCCGAAGATTTCGATTTCC
>CAZMNG010000001.1:0-31334 GCA_964567505.1 uncultured Chthoniobacterales bacterium | reverse complement strand
TGAACATTTGCGTGATCTCGCCGGTAGTACCGGCTGATCTCGTCAATTACGCACGCCGGGTGCTGAGTCGACGCTGCATTGTCCAAATAGACCAGAGGATGCCCGTTCACCGTCTGATCCAGAATGGGAAAATCGGCTCTGTACTTGCTCGCCGGAAAATTACTCGCCACGTCAGACCCTCGACCCGGGACCTCCGTAGCGCAACCTCGTGTCCTGTCCCCGAAATAACAGTCACCAGAGCTTTGGCTCGTGAGATTCCGTGTGCCCATTTGTGTATTTCCGTTCCGCTGCTACAATGCGCGGAACTGTGAATGTTCCCGACGCGATCGATCCAATATCGGCAGGGTTGCCGCATCGTCCGCCGTTTGTCTTTGTTGAATCGGTTCAAGAGCTTGAGCCCGGCCTGCTGGCTCGCTGCTCGATGACGTTTGGGAAAAGCGAATCCTTCTTCGAAGGCCATTTTCCCGGGAATGCGATCGTGCCGGGAGTGCTCTTAGTGGAAGGCATGGCTCAGACTGCCGGATTGGCGGTGGGCGGGCCTGGAAAAATGTATCTACTCTCCGCAATTCGATCCATGAAGTTTATGCGCGCAATTCGCCCTGAGGAACCGATTGGCTTTACCGCTCGCAAACTGGGCGATTTCGGCGGACTTGTTCAGTGTACCGTTGAGGCGCGAGTTGGAGAAGAACTTGCGGCGGAAGGCCAAATAATCCTCTCGGAGGTCGCCTCACATTGAAACCGATCTTAATGCACCGAAGCGATTTGCCGAAAAGGAGAGTTGGAGAATCCGGGCATTCGTGCCCGACGCAACGGGCTGAGTTGTGCAGAGCGAAGTCTCAGAAAAAAACAAACCAACATTTTGAAGGACGTGAAGGCAGAAATCAAACAACGGAGTTAAAGATGAAACGCATTATTCTTGCATTGTGCGCGGTCGCGCTGATTTGGGTGCCATTGGCATCGTCTAAGGCACAGATCGCTGTGGCCAAGACGGGCGACCAGTTGCCGACGCTCTCATTGAATTATCTCGGACCGCAAGCGCAACTTACAGGGAAACCGCTGCTTGTGGAATTCTGGGCGACTTGGTGCCCGCCCTGCCGCAAAAGCATACCGCACCTGAACGAAGTCTATTCAAAATACAAATCCAAAGGCCTGGAAATCGTTGGAATCACAGACGAGGACGCAGCGACGGTAAAGAAGTTTCAGTCTCAGGTCCCGATGGACTACAAAGTGGCGATCAACACGCCGCAATCGATTTATCAGCAGTTTGGCATTCAATACATTCCGACCGCATTTCTGGTGGATAAATCCGGCAAGATCGTTTGGACTGGACAGCCGATGGAGCTGACCGAAGATCAAATCCAATCCGTTTTGAACTGAGTGAATGTTACTCGATGAACTGGCGAAGATTGTGGCGTTCTCTGCCGATCGTGGTTTGAGGGCCATGCCCCGGTAGAACCACCGTGTCATCCGGTAAAACGAGAATTTTTTCGCGAATGCCGCTAATCAATAGTCGATGGTCGCCGCCCGGAAGATCGGTACGCCCGATGCCTCCGGCAAAAAGGACATCACCACCAAAAAGAAGCCCGTGCTCGGCAGTATAAAAGCAGAGGCTCCCGGGGCAGTGCCCCGGAACGAGCAAAACCCGAAAGGGGATGCCACAGAGTTCGGTTCGAGGCGACTCCGCAATCAGGAAATCGGGTTGCACCGGATCTACTTCGAAGAATCCCAGTTTTTTGTAAAAATCAGGATCGGTCATGATCGGAATACCGTCCTTATGGAACGCGACGTGGCACTTGGAAAATCTCTTAATCTTGGCCGCGTCATCGAAGTGGTCGATGTGCCCATGAGTAATCAGAAGCAGGTCGATTCTTACGCCCAGTTCTGCGATCCAGTCCGATGAACCAGTTGGCGCGTCAATCAGCAAATTGCCTCCAGGGGTCTGGGCCAGATAGGCGTTCGTGTCGAAAATACCGCCAATAAAAGTTTGAAAGTGAAGCATTGTGAATAGAGAGTCTAAAATTTGGAATCCGTTAGACATCAGGCTTGGGGGCGTGAACTCAGCCTGCGTATGGTCAGGTTGCACTCCGGTCTCCGCATGAATACTACTAGAATTGCTGTTTCTGCAGTCTTGCTGCTGTTCAACTCAATCTGCGCCTTCGCGCAGGAGAAACCAAGCACGGCTGATCCTCGCCAGATCGCTATTACCGTTGGTCGCCTGCTTGAGCAAGGGCATTATACCCGCCAAAAGCTCGACGCGGACACGTCCAGGCGGATCCTTGAAACCTATCTTGAGGACCTGGATTACAACAAACTTTTTTTCACTCAGGAGGACATTGACGAGTTCAATCAGAAGTACGGTTCGAACCTCGGCGACAGTATTTTACTCGGGGAGATCCAGCCCGCGCGCGATATTTATGCAGTCTTCAAAGTCCGGGTGGAAGACCGGATTGCGAAAATCCATCAGTTGCTGAAGAAGGACTACACATTCAAGAGCAGCCGGACGATTGACCTGGACCGGCGCAAAGATCCGTGGCCGGCGAATCCCGCGGAGGCTGATGCTCTTTGGAGAGACCGGATCGAAGGAGAGTTGCTCCAGGAGAAACTGAACAAATTCTCCGTGGATCCCGGACCAAAGGTGGTCGCGCGGCGGTACGATCAACTTTTGAAGAGCATTGAAGAGCGGGATGACGACGATCTGGTGCAGCTCTTTTTGAATGCAGTCGCCCAGTCCTACGATCCGCACTCGGAATATCTTGGACGTTCCGACCTCGAGAGCTTCGAGATTAACATGCGTCTGTCTCTGACGGGAATCGGCGCCGAGCTCCGGTCTGAGGACGGATACGCAAAAGTTCAGAGGTTGCTTCCTGGCGGGCCCGCGGAGATGAGCGGAAAAATGAGTGTTGGCGACCGGATCGCGGGGGTTGCACAAGGCAAGGATCCCTTTGTCGATACGGTCGACCTGAAGCTCGACAAGGTGGTGGAAATGATCCGTGGCAAAAAAGGGAGTACTGTGCGCCTGCAGATCATCCCTGCCAATGTGACCGACCCGTCCAAGCGCAAAGTCGTCGAGCTGGTCAGGGACAACGTGAAGCTTACGGAGCAGGAGGCGAAAGCGGAAGTCATCGAGAAAGTTCTCCCGGACGGCTCGATTCAAAAACTCGGGTGGATTACCTTGCCTTCTTTTTACCAGGACATGGAGAAATCGCGGACCGGAAAAAGCACCTCTCGGGACGTCGCCGCTCTGCTCAAGAGGCTTGAGCAGGAGCAAATTCAAGGGTTGGTCATCGATTTAAGAAAAGATGGCGGCGGTTCGCTGGATGAAGCCATCAAAATGAGCGGGTTGTTTATCAACCAGGGGCCCGTCGTTCAGGTCAAGGATGCAAATGGAGATATCGACGTCCTGAAGGATCGCGAAGGAAACGCACTCTACTCCGGCCCAATGATCGTCCTGGTCAACAAACTCAGCGCCTCTGCGAGTGAAATCTTTGCCGCAGCAATGCAGGATTATGGGAGAGCTCTGATTGTTGGAGACTCGAGTACGTTCGGCAAAGGGACTGTTCAGACGATGCTGGAACTTGGCAGGTTCATGCCGATGCTCGGAAACTCTGCGAATGATGCCGGAGCACTGAAGCTGACCGTTCAAAAGTTCTACCGAGTTGCAGGAGGCTCGACCCAGCTGCGCGGCGTCGTATCGGACGTGAAACTTCCGTCCGTGACAGACAACAACAATTTTGGCGAGGCCGGTCTGCAGTATCCGCTGCAGTATGATGAAGTTGAGCCGGCTCCCATCGACGTCACCGCAAACCGAAAAGCGCTCTTTGTCGACGAGTTACGGCAGCGATCTGCTGCGCGTGTCGCACAGGATCCCCAGTTTCAGGATATCGCCGCAGATATGCGGCAGTTGGATGAGAAACTGAAGGATAACCGGCTGTCGCTGAATGAAGTTTCTCGCCGGGACGAGATCGCTCAGGAAGAAAAGCAGCGCGAGAAAGAAGAAGATGATCGCAAGAAAGCGGAAGCGGGCGATCACACGAAGATTTACGAGCTGACTCTGGCCGACGTTGACAAGCCGCAGCTCCAACTTCTTGTGCAGAAACCGGATCCTGCTCTGGCCGCAAAATCGGAAAAACCGAAGCCGGATCACTCGACCGACAATCCGGTAGAGGCTGCTCTGGATGATGACGACACCTCAAAACTGGCCGACAGCGATCCGGGCAAACGCGAGACGCTCAACATCCTTTCGGACCTGATTGATCTTTCGAAATTGCCCAGGACAGTCGGGCGATAACCGGCATTTCTCACCAACCGTGTGAAATGCAGGCTAGACCGCGCCGCGGGCGTCGCTGTGGTAATTTGCGACCGCCACCGCTTCGGCAAGGTCGATGGTGCCGTCGAACAACGCTCTGCCGACAATCACTCCGTACAGGCGCGTCATCGCCGCCAGATGCTTCACATGATCGAGCGTCGCAACACCGCCGCTTGAGATGATGTTGCATTTCGTTGCGGCCAAAATCTTCTCTAAAGCGGCGAAATTTGGTCCGATCAGTGTCCCGTCGGTTGCAATGTCAGTGAAGATGATCGTCCCGACCCCGAGTTTCTCGACCATCCGGATAAAATCCAGGACATAGATCGACGTTACTTCCGTCCAGCCACGAACCGCCACATGACCGTCGCGCGCGTCGACGCTGACGGCAATTCTATCGCCTCCGAACTTGTTTACCAGGTGCTCCAGGAGAATCGGGCTGTCGACGGCGCCGGTTCCGAGGACGACCCTGGAAACTCCCGCGTCGATAAATGTGGTCGCCGCTTCAAGTGACCGGATTCCACCTCCGACTTGCACCGGAATATTGAGCGTGCGCACGAGGCGTTTGATCATTTCTATATTTCGAGGTTCTCCCGTGAACGCCGCATTGAGATCCACGATATGCAGGCAGTTTCCGCCTTCTTCTTCCCAGCGTCTGGCAAACCGCAGCGGGTCATCGGAATAAACCGTCTTATCTGTGAGTTTCCCCTCGCGCAAACGCACCACCTGCCCGTCCAGCAGGTCGATTGCCGGTAATATGATCATGCTAGTGAACTAACAAACTGCCGCAGAATTGCCAGTCCGTTCTCCTGACTTTTCTCCGGGTGAAACTGTGTCGCGAGCAAACTTTCGGTGACGACGGCGGCCGCAAACTCCTCTCCATACACTGCGGTTGCAGCAACGATCGACCGGGTTTGGGGAACCGGATAGTAGGAATGCACAAAATAGACGTACGGGTCGGCCGGGAGCTCCGCGAACCGGTCCCGCGCGGCGTTGGTCCATGTCAGCCGGTTCCAGCCGATGTGAGGCACTTTAAGGCCGTTATGCGGGAATCGACGGACAACGCCGTCCAATACCGCCAAGCCTTCCACCCCGGGAGACTCTTCGCTTCCTTGAAATAGCAGCTGGTAACCGAGACAAATTCCAAGAAATTGTTTTCCGTTCCTCAACCACCCCCGGATTGGCTCGAACAACCCTCTTTCCTGCAGGTGGCGAACTGAATCACCGAATGCTCCGACTCCAGGGAGAACGAGGCCGTCCAAGCGGTCGGGAATGGGCGCTGCCGCCACCGGCTCAATTTGGGCGCCGACTGCTTCGAGAGCCTTTGCGACGCTGCGCAAGTTACCGGACCCGTAATCGACCAATCCGATTTTTGGTCTCGTTGTCACAGCGTCCCCTTTGAGCTCGGAATACCCGAAACCCGGTGATCGATTTGACATGCCTGGTCCAATGCCTTGGCCAATGCCTTAAAGATCCCCTCGGCCATGTGGTGACTGTTCCGTCCGCGAAGAACGTCGACATGCAGATTCAAATTCGCATTCGAACTGAACGCGCGCAGAAACTCTTCGACGAGCTCGAAACCGAACCGCCCGATCGATCCGGCATTCGGAGGCGTTTCGTAGTGCAAATAGGCTCTGCCGCTCAGGTCGAGAGCGAGTTGCACCAGTGTTTCATCCATTGGGAGCAGGATCGAACCGTAGCGTTTGATGCCGGCCTTGTTACCCAGGGCTTGCATCAGGCATTTACCGAGTATGATTGCAGTGTCTTCGACGGTGTGATGAAAGTCCACCTCCAGATCTCCGCGCACGTCAATCTTCAGATCAAACAGGCTGTGCCGGCTCAGAAGGGTGAGCATATGATCGAAAAACGGGACCCCGGTCTGAACGGTCGAAGTGCCGGAGCCATCGATTGTGAGATCGACGGAGACATAAGTTTCCGTGGTTTCTCTTTGGAGAGAAGCATGCCTGGCCGGAGTCATTTGGGGGAGCACCATACCACAGGGTGACGCTCGACCAAAGCAGGAATCCGCTGCGAACCGGAATCAGTAAACAGTTGCAGAACTCGAGTATGCAAGTAAGTACTTACATGCGCGATCCCGCTACACCCGTCGAGCCCAGGCGTACGGCTGGTTCCTCTGTCGATCAGACCAGGGAACGGCTCCTGGACGCAGCGCTCGAGACCTTCTCAAAACAGGGCATCCGAGGGGCGACAACGCGCGAAATCGCCCGAAAAGCGCGCGTGAACGAAGTGACATTGTTTCGGCATTTCAAGAGCAAGGAACAGTTGCTGGGCGCCGTACTCAAGCGCGGGCTGTGCTCCGAGGTTGAGGTTTTGGACAAGTTTTTTTCCTGGAAGGAGAACCTTCGGGAGAGCATGGCGAACTACGCGCGCCACTACTACTACCATATGGAGAAGAAAAAAGGGATCGCGCGCGCTTACCTCTCTGAGGCGCAATTGTTGCCCAAGTCCATGCAGACAATGATCGCGGATGTCATTCGCCCGGTTCGCGAAAGACTGATCGTCATTCTCACCGATGCGCAAAAAGCCGGCGTCGTTCGCAGCGATGTGAATATCGAGTGCGCACTGGATGCATTCAAGAACACCCTTTACGCAGGCATGCTAAGGCAGGGGACAGTTGTTCCGTGCAACTATACGACGGAGGAGTACATAAGGACGGTGGCCGACATTTTCCTTATCGGGATCGAAAGGCGCAATCATTGAACCCAACAGAAGAGGTTATGGCACGGCAAGTTGAAGTCGCTCGGGAAGAGACACGGCACTCGACGGGCGCCGCTGGCAGATCCGGCAGGGTTGCAAAATCGGCCGGCGGAAATTCGGCAAGGCGCGTATTTGTGACGCTGCTGGTAGCGCTTTTGTTTTCGGCGGGTGTCATCTATGGCCTGGTTTATCTTGTGAATTCTGCGGCCTCTCAATCGACAGATGACGCGTTCATTGACGGGCACATCATCCCGGTTTCGGCAAAAGTCGCCGGACGTGTGCAGTCGGTCTACGTCCTTGACAATCAATTGGTGAAAAAGGGGGATCTCACGGTTGAACTCGATGCGCGCGACTTCGAAGCCGCCACCCGGCAGCGAATAGCCGCGTTGGAAAGTACGCAAGCGGAGGCGTCGGCTGCACAAGCCGCCGTGCAGGAAGCGATCGCGCACGTTAAAACCACGGAAGCGAACGTCGAATCGGACCGGGCGACTGCGGTTGCGGACGCGGCTCAGAATCAGAAAGCGCAGAGCGACCTGCAGCGTTATGAGGACCTCTTCAAGACGAAGGTTGTCGCGCCCCAGGACCTCGACCAATTTCGCGCGACCGCGAAATCTGCGCAGGCGACCCTGGATGCAGCGAACAAAAAGGTATTGAGCGATGAAGCACAAGTAAATGAAGCGCGGGCCCAGGTCGACGCGTACCAAGGCCTGGTCGACAGCGTCAACGCGCAGATCCATGAGGCGGATGCCAATCTTCTAACGGCGAAACTGAATCAATCGTACACGGGGATTCTGGCGCCTGAAGCAGGATGGGTCACTCAAAAATCGGTGGAACCGGGGGCTTACGTTCAGGCCGGGCAAAGCCTCTTTGCGCTGGTCCAGAAAGATGTCTGGGTTACAGCGAATTTTAAGGAGGACCAGATCCGCCGGATGCGCCCCGGTCAGACTGTCGAAATCGCGATCGACGCGCTGCACGGTGAGAAGTTCAAAGGCCATGTCGACAGCGTTCAGGCCGGAAGCGGCGCCAGGTTCAGTCTCCTGCCGCCGGAGAATGCGACGGGTAACTACGTCAAGGTGGTGCAACGTGTTCCGGTCAAGATTTTGTTCGACGAGGCGTTGAACACCGAGTCCGGCTTGCCGTTGGGTCCCGGTGAATCGGTTGTTCCGACAGTGGAGGTTGGATCGGTGGATTATTCGCCTCTTACGGTGGGCGTTGCGTTGGCAATTGTGGTATTGGGCGTCACTTTCATTCTGCGCCGCGGGTTAGGAAACAAACCGAAGGTTGCTGCCGGATAAATTCATCCATTTCGAACGCGATATGCCCGCAGCGGAGCCCGCCGGGGCGAAACCGGCCGTCAATCCCTGGTTCATTGCCATTGCGGTCATGCTGGCGACCTTCATGGAGGTTCTCGATACCTCTGTAGCCAACGTCGCTTTGAACCATATCGCGGGCAATTTATCGGCGAGCACCGACGAAGCGACCTGGGTTCTAACCAGTTATCTCGTGTCAAATGCGGTCGTCCTGCCGGCCACGCAATGGTTGGGCCGGCGCTTCGGGCGAAAGCGATTTCTAATCACCTGTATCGTCATCTTCACTATTTCCTCTGCCGTTTGCGGATTGGCCTCCAGTCTTGGGATGCTGATTCTCGCGCGAATTGTCCAAGGTGCCGGCGGCGGCGCTTTGCAACCAATCGCGCAGGCCGTTCTCCTGGAAAGTTTTCCCCCGGAGAAACGCGGTTCGGCAATGTCGGTGTACGCGATCGGCGTAGTGGTTGCGCCGATTCTGGGACCCACGGTCGGCGGATGGCTGACGGACAACTACTCCTGGAGATGGGTATTTTACATCAACATCCCTATCGGAATTCTGGCGGTAATTCTTTGCTCGATTCTTCTGGAAGACCCCTCCTACCTAAAGGATTCCAGGGCCGGGAAAATTGATTTCATCGGATTTGCGTTGCTCATCATTTGGATCGGGTGCCTCCAGATAATGCTCGACAAAGGCCAGGATGCGGATTGGCTTTATTCAAGATTTATACAGCTCCTTGCGTGGAGCGCGGCGATCGGCTTTATCGCGTTTGTGCTCTGGGAACTACGAGTGGAGCACCCAATTGTGAATCTGCGCATTTTACGCGACACCAATCTGGCGATCGGTTGTCTGCTGTTATTCCTCATCGGCGCAATACTTTACGGCACAACCGCGGTTCTACCTCTCTTTCTGCAGAACCTGCTTTCCTATACTTCGTTCAGCGCCGGGCTTGTGATGAGTCCGCGCGGCTTTGGCGCCATCGTCGGAAGCATTGTGTCCGGCCGGATTCTGGCGAACCCGAAGATCGACGGCCGGGCCTGGATCGGCGGTGCGTTTGCAGTGCTTGCGTTGACGATGTGGATGTTTGGCAGCCTCACCACGGACGTTGCGCCGGTCAATTTTGTCTTCCCGATCGTGATCAGCGGATTCGCGATCACCTGCATCTTCGTCCCGATGACGACGTTCTCAATGGCGACCGTCTCACGTGAGAGCATGGGTGAGGCGACCGGCTTGACGAACCTGCTCCGAAATCTCGGAGGAAGCGTCGGCATCTCTGCCATTACGGCTCTCGTCGCACGAGGCGCTCAAACCCACCAGGCTCTCCTGGTAGGACAGATGTCTCAGTACAACCCGGTCTTCAACGACCACATCGCAAAAATTCAAACCGCTCTGACACCGCAAGTCGGATCGTTTGCCGCTCATAACCAGGCATATCGACTGGCGTACCAGACCTTGTTGAACCAATCGTCGCTGAGTTCGTACATCGACCTGTTCCGGTTCCTGGTGATCATCTGCCTTCTGAGCGCCCCGCTCGTGTTCCTGTTTAAAAAGCCGGCGCGCCCGCCGAGCCGGCCGGAAATGGCCGCTGGACACTAGCTTAAGACACCAGGGACACTACGCTGTTCTCAGCTGCCGGTGCAGACTGAAAAGCAGCAAGAGAAGAAAGAGCAGAGTAAAACCGTTGATGATGCAAGAGTTGAATACAAAAATGTTCAGCTTCTGTCCGAAATAATACTTGTCCGGTCCAAAGAAGACGTTGCGCACCTCCGACGTGTAGTCCTTCTGCTTCATTTGGGCATCGGTCAGCATGTCGGTGATCTTTTGATTCTGGAAAAGCTGCTCTGCGGTCACCTGATCGCCACCCGAGTCAAATTTCTTCCGATCCAGCGGAGCCCCGGAAATAACCTTGTCGACCTCGTGCAGCTTCGCGTAGATCTGCGCCGTGTTGGAGCCGGCGAGCCCCGAAAGAATCGCCAGCGTCTCCTTCAGGTCGTCCAGACGGTCGCTCTCGGCTTGGGTCAAGTCCTTCTTTTTCGCCATCTCCTCGATTTTCTCGGTCAGGATGTCCTGCCGCTGTGTGAACGGATTCAGCCTCGCCTGCGCGACGACCATTGCTTCGTATGACCAGCGCATCGGGATCAACTGGCAAACCAACGGGACCTCGACATCCTGAGGCTTTACGTGGGTGTCCGCCTGCTGGTGCTCCCGTGCGGCGCGGTCCCGGGTCAAGACATAGATAAAATCGAGATTGCGATTCATTTCTTCGTACTTGATCAATGCTCCGCCGAGAATGATCTGAGGAATCAAAACCAGCGGCACGATGTTGGCTGCTGTCTTTGCATCGTTCACCAGCGACGAAATGAGGAGTCCGCCGGCAACACCGGCAATCGACGTTATGCCCATAAACCAGAGATACGGCCAGAACATGCCGCGTATCTCGAGGATCGCGTCGCCGATCAAGAGGAACAGGACCGATTGGAGCACGGCAAAGAGCGACAGCGCGAGAAACTTCGACAGCACGTAGTAGGGGAGGTGAATGTTCAGATTTCTCTCCCGCTCAAGGATCGCTCGATCGCGTATGATATCGTCGCAACTGTTGGTCAGGCCCAGGAACATTGCGACGACGAGCGCCAGGAACAAGTAGGTCGGAATATGAAACGCCGCGGCGAAGTCGTACTCCGAATTCTCTGCGTAGCGCAGCACGAACCCGATCAGCGCCGCCAATATCGGCGCTTCGAAAATGGTGGTCCAGACATTGGTCCGGTTGCGCAGTTTGCTCACGAACGCCCGTTTAAGGATGGTCGTGAAGCGGACCCATTCATCATGCCAGCGGGTCGCTTCCTTTTTCTGGCTGGGCTGGGGCAGAGCAGTTTGCGGTTCCCGCTTCAGGGAAATCTGGCGCATCTCCTGGATCAACCTGAACGATTCGTATTTATCGCGCCAGTAGTCTGGCGAATACCTTCGGGCGGGGACGAGTTGGCCGCGGCTGTTTTCTTCGTAGATAATATCGCCGCTCAGGTCGCGCAGCGGAGTCTCGAGAACGTCGAAGATAAACTCGGGCCGCGTTGTGCCGCAAGACGGGCATCCATCCAGTGCGGTTCCGAAGTGCTGCTCCTGCTCTGCCGATGCAAAATATTGGAGGGTCTCCTGGGGCGTTCCGAAAAAGACCAGGCGACCTCCTTTGTCGACCAGAACTGCTTTGTTGAACATCTGGAAGATCTTCGAGGTCGGTGTGTGAATGGTGACAAGGACGATCTTGTTATGTGAAAGACTCTTGATGATTTCGATGACGTGCTCGGAATCTTTCGACGAGAGCCCGGAGGTCGGCTCATCGAACAGATAGACATCGGCCGAACTGATCATGTCCAACCCGATGTTGAGACGTTTTCGTTCACCGCCGCTCAAGAACTTCTTGACCGAACTGCCGACCACGCTGTCCCGGCGCTCCGAAAGGCCGAGTTCGATCAGCTTGCTATCGATCCTTCGCAACCGGTCCCTATCGGACAGGTGCGGAGACCGGATCGCGGCAGCGTAATCGAGGTTCTCCACGATGGTGAGATGCTCGTCGAATGCGTCGTCCTGTGGAATGTAGGCAACGTACCCGCGCAACATCTCCAGGTTGCTATAGAGCGATTGTCCATTAAGAAAGATTGAGCCATTTGTCGGTTCGTTCTGGCCGCAAATTGCTTTGAGAAGCGTGCTTTTGCCCGATCCGCTCGCGCCCATGACGCACACCATTTCGCCCCTGGTAACCGTAAACGAGATTCCATCGAGCGCGACATCCCCCGTATCAAAGCGAAGCGAAACATCCCGCACCTCGAGCTGATGAATAATGTTGCGTTCTTCCTCGATGATTCGCTCGGAGAAATCGCATCGCAGAATCTGGGCATTATCGATTCGGATGATATCGCCATCGGTCAGCGGCGCCGAGTTGCGGACGATCGTTTCCCCGACCATAATCGGGCGATCCGCCTGCAGCACATCGAGCGTCCCGACTTTCTGGTCGTAATCACATGAGATTTTCAGGAGAACCTCGCCGCCGGTTCCGGGACTGAGCAAAATATCATCCTCCTCCAGCAGTGACGGATTGTTGGAGACCAGATACTCCGATTTCGATGTTTTGAGCTGGAATCGCCCGCCCATCGCGCGAGCGCCGCGCCGCAGATCGACTAACGGGAGCACCAGGCCGTTTGAGAATGCAATCTGGTCTTCAAGGTTGCCCGAGACTGTCGCACCGGCTTTCAGCTCAGTTCCGTTGAGCGTGGCAGCGACGTTCTTGAGCGCTTTGACCTCAACCTTAAGACCAAATTGGACTTGCAGGCTGCTGTCTCGGGTTCTGGATTTTTCGAGCTGTATCTCGTCACCCGCCTCGACCTTCACAAAAATTTGCGGCAGGTAGACATTTTTTTTTGCGTTGAAGTAAAAGGCGAGATCCTGATGGCTGATCACCTGCTCGTCGACCAGCAGGCGCTGGCCAGGGTAAATCCTGCAGAATTCACCATAGGCAAGAGCTCGCCCGCGAACGCTGACGCGGCGCGAGCTCAGATTTTTGAACAGGATCAGCTCATGGTAGCGATACGCTATGAGGCGGTCCTCGGCGCTTAATTCCGGTAGCTGCACGTCTGCGGTCGGCCCTGAACCGAGAACGACCGATTCGAGCGGCGATGTCCCCTTCTGGTACACGGAAGGATCAACCGCATCGGCGGCGTTGAGCTGATACACAATATCGATTGCCTGGGCCGCCATGCCCAGCTGGGACATGAACGAATAGTAGGCGATGACCTGTTCCTGTTGCATGCCTGCTTTGGCAATCAGGTCGTAGAGCTGCACCCCGAGCATGATTTTGCGGTCCTGCGGCATTTCCTCAGCCAGCCGCTTTGCCATTTGCCCGAGATCCTGCTGCTCGTTGAGCGCCTTCTGAAACAACGCGCGAAGATCGGAATAAACCGCTTCGGGATAGTCGTAACGCAAAAATCCGAGACTTGAATCGAGTTCATCCTCGAGAATTTGCCCGTTGACTTTGGTGAAGCCCGCCAGGACCTGGATCAGTAGCGGCAGAAGATTCCGATCATCCGATTGCCTCCGGCGTTTGCCGATTAGACGCCGAAAGGTCAGCGCAGCGAGCTCCCGCGCTTTGCGTTTCAGAGGTCCCGGTTTCAGAACTGGCGCGTCTAAAGTTTGAGGCATTACGGGTTCGAGATTAGCTTTAGTTGGGAACAGAATCAAACAGCCTCTGTCCCCTTGCCGCGGCGGACAATTCCCTATAGAATACCAACGTTCGGTTGAGAGAGTTCAGGTATGGCTTTGATCTCAAGTTTCAATGAGGATCGTCCGGTGACCTACTTCCGGGGGTACCCGGTCTATTGTGCCACAATTTTAACCGTCGCTTACGCGATCGGCGTTCTAGGCACCTTTCTTGCCAAGGCATTTGGCGCATGGGATGCACTCATCTCGTTGTTCGCGTTTGATTCTTCGCGCTGGATACTGGGTGGACAAGTTTGGCAGGCATTGACTTATTCGTTTGTCGATTTTCCCAATTTCTTCAGTATCATCGCTCTGCTGTTTCTTTACGTCTCAGCGGTCGAAATCGAAAAATACATCGGCAAAGTGCGTTTTCTCACTTTGTACGGGGCGATCCTCCTGATTCCGCCGGTTACGTTGACCGGCCTGTCGCTGGTCATCAATGCCCCACTCTTCTTCTTCGGCCAGACCCAGATCATGATCGGGCTCTTTATTGCTTTTTGTACCCTCTATCCGGGTGTCCAATGGGGCGGATTCCTTACTGCGAAGTGGGTTGCGATTGCCAGCCTGGTGTTGGCCTCCGCCATTGAGCTTTCGTCCGGGTCTTGGGTTTCACTTGGCGAGTTGTGGCTGATCAGCGCGTTTTCATTCGGGTATATTCGATTCCTCCAACGCGGTGGAGAATTGCCCTCTTTCAGTCTGCCGTTGCGCCGCCGTCCGAAATTGCGGGTCGTGCAAAAACCGAAGACCGGCGCCCGCCCGGCAACGGCGGAAGTGACTGGGAACGACTCGGCGGAGTTGGATCGTCTTCTCGATAAAATCTCAAAAAACGGGCTGAACAGTCTGACGTCGCAGGAGCGCGCCGCGTTGGAGCGGGCTCGCGCGAAACTGCTGGACAAGGACCGGCGATAGAATCGCGCGCGGGATGATTCGCAGTACGTCGTTGCGGTTGTGGTTTTTTGGTGGCGCCGTGCTCGTCGTCGGGATTGAATGATGACGTCTCCAGTTGATCGTTTGCGCAACATTGTGGCCCGGCTTCGATCGCCGGAGGGTTGCCCGTGGGATCGTGAGCAAACCCATGAGAGCTTGAAATCGCATCTGGTCGAGGAATGCTACGAATTGATCGACGCGATCGATGCCGGGGATGACATTGAAATGAAAGAGGAGCTCGGCGATCTGTTGCTGCAAGTCGTGCTTCATTCGCAGATGGCTTCCGAAGAAGGCCGCTTTGACATGGACGATGTCGCAACGGTGATCGCGGATAAACTTGTTCATCGCCACCCTCATGTTTTTGGTGAGAACAAATTGCCCGACAGCGAGGCCGTGCTCCGGCAGTGGGAAGTGATCAAGCGCGCCGAAAAACAGGAACGGAAATCTGCGCTCGACGGTGTGCCAAAGGCGCTGCCGGCGCTTGCGCGCGCCCAGAAGGTACAAATAAAGGCGTCAAGGGTCGGCTTCGACTGGAACGACGCCGAGGGCGCTCTGGTGAAGGTCCGCGAAGAACTCGGCGAAACCGAGGTTGCACCGGAAGGCCGGCTCGAGGAGGAAATTGGCGACCTTCTGTTTTCGGTCGTGAATTTCGCGCGCAAGAAAGGGCTGGATGCTGAACAGGCGCTCTACAAGGCCACCGCAAAATTCTCCGATCGATTCCGGGCGATGGAGAGGCTGGCTAAAGATCGCGGCCTGGAGCTTGCCTCATTGCCGCCGGCGCAGATGGACGAGCTTTGGGACGAAACGAAGGCTGCGGAAACGCGCTGAAGAGCCCCTGGCGGAGGGCGTGCGGCTTCATCTGGGTCTCCCGGCTGCAAATTCCGGCGGGGCAGGGTCGTGTCTCCGCGGCCGACATTTGCGAAGCCAAATGTCGGCCGCGGAGACACGACCCTTGGAGTTTGGACTGTGAAAGCTGTGCGGGCTTTTTTGGTGCCGAATGCAGGGTGGAGACCTCGTTCGTTTGCAGATACCGGCGCGCGCGTTAAGTTTATTGATGCCTGAATCACCATTTCCGTCGCCTGAAGAACTCCAGAAGAAAATTCAAGAGTTCATGAAAGCGAATTTCGGAGAGAACGTTGCGGTTTCTGCGTTTACTCAACCGGCCACGACCGATGCGCCACCGCAGCATATCGAGGAAGTGGTTGACCCGTTCCGGTTTAACGCGACGCCGAAGCAGATCAAGGCGCATCTTGATCGCTTTGTGATCCAACAGGAAGAAGCCAAAAGGACGCTGGCGATCGCAGTCTGTGATCACTACAACCACGTCAATCGATTCCGAAGGCTCGAGAAAGACGACCCCGAAGCGGCCCGGCGTATCGAGTACAGCAAAGGGAACGTCCTTCTGCTGGGACCTACCGGCGTGGGGAAGACTTACCTTGTCAAGCACATCGCCGATCTCATAGGCGTTCCTTTCGTTAAAGCGGACGCAACGAAATTCAGTGAGACCGGCTACGTCGGTGGAGATGTAGAGGATCTTGTGCGCGGCCTGGTTCAAAAGGCCGACGGAGATGTCGAAATTGCCCAGTACGGAATCGTGTATATCGATGAGATCGACAAGATCGCGGCGAGCTCCAATCTTGCGGGTCGCGACGTAAGCGGGCGGGGCGTCCAGACCACCTTGCTGAAGTTGATGGAAGAAACGGAGGTTCCATTGCGGAACCCGATGGATATTCAATCCCAGCTTCAGTCGGCGCTCGAATTTCAGCGCAGAGGAAAGGCAAAACGGGAAGTCATCAATACGCGGCATATCCTGTTCATTTGCAGCGGGGCTTTTGACCGGCTCAAGGAGCAGGTTGAGCGGAGACTTCGACGGGTGAGCATCGGTTTTGCCGAAACAGCGCTGCCGGCTCCTGATGCTGAAGTGCTTGCCCTGGTAAATACACGCGACTTCATCGATTACGGATTGGAACCCGAGTTTATCGGACGCCTGCCCGTCCGCGTCGTTTGCCATGAATTGTCGGCCGCGGATCTGTTCGCGATCCTCAAGACCTCTGAGGGCAGCGTGGTGCGTCAGTACGTCCGTGCGTTTGAAGCATTCGGGATCGATGCCCGATTCGAAGACGAAGCACTGGGCGTCATTGCGTCCCGGGCGGCGGAAGAGAAGACTGGTGCTCGCGGATTAGTGACAGTGTGCGACCGGCTGTTTAGAGATTTTAAGTTCGAGTTGCCCGGATCAGGCGTGCGTAATCTCGTCATCGATGCGGACCTCGTCAACGCGCCAGATAAGGCTCTGCAAGCGATTCTCGAGAAGGCTCAGGCAGAGGCCGAACTCAATCAGGCCGAGATGGTGCGCCAGTTCGCAGCTGTATTTTCGCAGAAGTATGGTGTCCGGTTCGAAATCGAGAATGCCGCTGTTGCGAAGATTGTCGAACGCGCAAACGAGATGGGACACAACATCACAGACTTTTGTAATATCCTGTTCAAAGATTATCCATACGGTCTGAAGCTTTTGCGCGATCGGGACGCAAATCTCACATTCTCGGTGCCGGTGACGGCGATCGACGATCCGGATAAGTATCTGAGCGAGCGTGTTGTAGAGTTTTATCGGCAGACGAATCAGCAGGAATCCGCGCGCCCCGCCTGATCGGCCCGGGATGCTAATTGACGCTCAACCAATGTTACGGGTCGATTTTCCCCCTCTTATTCAGGAATTGACCAGGCAATTGCGGCGGATGCCGGGAATCGGTCCCCGAAGCGCGGAGCGGATCGCACTTTGGATTGTTCAGCGGAAGGACGCGCGTGCCGATCACATCGCGGAAGCGATTTCGAAGACGGTCGCGGGGATACGATCGTGCGCACGGTGCGGGTTTTTCGCTGAGGCTGAACAGTGTGTCATCTGCCTGGATCCCGGGCGCGACGCGCGTCGATTGTGTGTCGTCGAACAGCCAACGGATATCCTGTCGCTTGAGCGAAGCGGCGCGTTCCGCGGGCTTTATCATTCGCTTGGTGGAAAGCTTTCGCCGCTCGATCACGTCGGCCCGGAAGATCTCCGAATCGAGTCGCTCCTGCGGCGCGTGCGACAAGAGCAGCCTGACGAACTGATATTCGCGCTCAGCCTCGACGTAGAAGGCGAAGCAACGCTCAGTTATCTGGCGGAATTGCTCAGGCCCGAGGGAGTCAACATTACTCGGATCGCGCAGGGTTTGCCGGCTGGATCCGGCCTGGATTCGGCGGACGAGATTACATTGGCGCGAGCGTTTAGCGGACGAACAACATTAGACTGAATTTCTCACATGTTTGTAAACTTGTGAGAGGCTGGGGCGGGTTGCAAACAGGCTGGTTCCGAACAAATTTCTGAACGTGTTTCAATCTTCAGAACGCGTACTCGTGGCGATGTCTGGCGGAGTGGATAGCAGCGTCGCTGCGCTGCTTCTCAAAAGGCAAGGAGTCCCGATTGAAGGGGCCTACATGAAGAACTGGATCAACGAGGAGAACATCGTCGGCGATTGTCCCTGGCAGCAGGATATCGAAGATGCTCGGGCGGTCGCAGACGCCCTGCAGATATCGTTTCGAGTCGTCAACCTGATGCGCGAGTATCGATCAAAGGTTGTTGCATACCTCCTGAAAGGTTATCAGAGCGGGATCACACCGAACCCGGATGCGATGTGCAATCGCGAAATGAAATTCGGTGTGTTCCTCGAACTGGCGAAGGCTGCCGGTTTTAGCGCGATCGCAACGGGGCACTACGCGCGCCGCTATCGCGAGGCCGACGGTTCGTGGGGAATCATGGAAGGGATCGACAAGACCAAGGACCAATCGTATTTTCTGGCCCTGTTGAGGCAGCACCAGGTTGCCGACGCTCGATTTCCCGTCGGCGAATTGCGCAAATTCGAAGTGAGAAAAGCTGCCGGCGAATTCAATCTCGTGACGGCCGCCAAGAAGGACAGCCAGGGAATCTGTTTCATCGGCGAGGTCAAAATGCGCGATTTCCTCCGGACGTTTGTCCCGGACAACCCGGGCCCGATTCGAACCCGGCACGGCGCGGACCTTGGTCGGCACAAAGGACTTCACCTTTATACGCTCGGTCAGCGACGAGGAGTCGGGGTGCCATCCAACACACCGAACGAAGCATATGTGGTCATCGAAAAACGGTTCGACTCCAACGAGTTAATTGTTGCGTTTGATCGCACGGATACGGAAGGATTATACGCTCGCCGGTGCCGAATCGGCAGTTTGTCGTACACTAACAAGGTTCTTCCGGCGCGCTCAAAGATGTTGGCGAAACCTCGGTATCGTGCGAAGGCGATGCCTGTTTTAGTTGAGACGCTTGCAGAAGGGACTGCGCTGCTTGAGTTCGATCAGCCGCAACGCGCTCTGACTCCCGGCCAGATTTGCGCGCTGTACGATGGCGAAAGATTGATCGGAGGAGGCGTTTTTGAGGAGATATTTTAGTCTGAATGGTCAGTAAATTGTCGCTCCGGGATTTTCGCTGCTTCTCGAATCTGGAGTTGGAGTTTCATCCGGAATCAACCTGCATTATCGGTAAGAATGCTTCGGGCAAAACGTCGATTTTGGAGGCCGTCGCGGTGCTGGCGCGGTTGCAGTCGCCGAGGACCAACTCTCTTATTCAGTTGGTGCGTCACGGGGCCAAGGGCTTTGTCACCGACGGCTATTTGATGGGCTATCATCTGCAGTTCTATTACAGTGCAACGAGGCGAAAAATTGCGTTAGACGGCGTCGAACAAAAGAGTGCGGCCGCATATCTTGACCTGACAAAACTGGTCTATCTTGCCAATTCAGACATCGGTCTTGTCCGCGGTTCCAGCGAGACGCGAAGGCGATTTCTGGACTTTGTCGGGGCCCAGTTGTTTGCGAGCTATCGTGAAGTTCTTCGATCGTATGAGAAGGCTCTGCACTCGCGAAATCGTTGTCTGAAAATGATTTTGCATCGTCGCAGAGAAGTGAACGCCTACAGCAAACCGTTGCTGCACTTCGGCAGCAAACTGACAATCATGCGCGCAGACATACTCGAGCGTCTGGAGCCGCAAATGACCGAGTCATTTGGTGCGGTCAGCGACGGGAGTGAGCGATTAGGTTTGTCCTATCAGCCCGGGGCAACTGCCGATTTTGAAAAGGCTCTCAACGATACGGCCGAAGAGGAATCGCGGTTAATGGTAACCGTCGCAGGTCCGCACCGAGATGATTTTCAGTTTCGGGTAAACGACAAGCCGGCGGACCTTTTTGCCTCCGAAGGACAGCAACGCACGATCGCAATTGCTCTGAAATTGGCTGAAGCGAAGCTGCTGGAACTCGAATTCGGCAAACCGCCGCTGCTCTTGCTGGACGATGTCTTTGGCGAGCTCGACACCGCTCGGCGGAATCGGCTGTTTACCGCTCTCCCCTCGCGAGGTCAGCGGTTTATAACAACAACGAACCTGGACTGGCTCGAAACGCTCCCTGCCGGGAAACTGTACAATATACAACCGCTCACCTGAACAGGCTCGAAGCCTGTTCGCATGCGCCGCTGCAGATTCTTCTGCCGTCGCGTCGACTGCGCCGGTGCGTACGACCCCTATTTGGAGGTGAACTGCGCCCTGAGTGTCAGCTCAGCTTCTACCCAGTCTGAGGTTTCGTCCCCTGGAATGCCGTATTTCTTACGGTGCTCACCGATGAAGTAGGCCTGGAGCTGGATCTCTTCGAATGTCGGATCCTTGACTTTCCTTGGGGCAGCAGCCTTCTTGGCCGGCGCTTTGGCAGCGCTCTTGGATTTTACAACCGGTGCTGGTTGCGCTGCCGGAGCGGCAGGGAATTCCTTCGCTGGCAGAGCCACAGCCACGGATTTTTTTACGCTTCGCTTTTCTTTAGCGACCTTTTTGGATTTCTCTTCGCCTTCCATCTTCCGCTTATTCCTCGTTAATAATTTCCCGTTAGTCGATGTCGCGCATATTAGTTAGAAACAGCGGACAGTAAATCGAAAAAGGCTGGATTTTTGATCAGATCGTGGAAATTACCGGAGCATATTAAACGCGCCGTGACTGCTAACTCTTTCAATTCGAAGCGCTTCTTCAAAAAATCTAATGATCATTCGTGGGTGAAGATTTGTGGCGTCAAAAATGCCTCCGACGCGCTCGCAGCGATCGAGTTCGGAGCGGATGCGCTCGGATTCAATCTTTATCCCGGTTCGAAACGTTATATTAATTGGCACACGGAAGCCGCTTGGATTCGTGCGTTGCCGACGGAAGTCGCGCGAGTCGCAGTGGTTGTGAATCCGACCATCGCCGAGGCTCGTGAATTGTTGGATATGGATCTGTTTGACACGCTGCAGCTTCACGGAGAGGAATCCGAGGAATTTTGTGACGCATTGCGTACGCACAATAAACCGCTGATCAAGGCGGTCCGGTTAACCTCGGTTGCGCTCCTGGAGCAGGTTCGCCACTACCCGGTATTTGGATTACTGGCTGACGGCAGCCGGGAAGGTGAGTTCGGAGGCACCGGTGTCCGCTTCGATTGGACACTCCTGAATGATGAGAAATTTGACAAGGTTCTGATTGTCGCCGGTGGACTGACTTCAGAAAATGTCGCCGATGCAATCCGCGCGACGCGTCCGCACGCGGTCGATGTTGCAAGCGGCGTAGAGAACAGAGAAGGGTTGAAGGACAGAAAGAAAGTGGAGGACTTTATCCTTGCCGTGCGCCGCGTACGTAAACCCGCGGCAGCGCCCTCTAACCAGTCGGTCGAGAAGCCATGTCAGAAACGTTCAAAGTAGCTGTTTTATCTGGAGACGGTATCGGTCCGGAGGTGATGGCGGAGGCCATCGATGTGCTGCGCCGGTGCACTGAATTTGACGGCTTTAACATCGAGTTGACAGAGTGCCTGGTCGGCGGCGCGGCGATTGACGCGACTGGAACGGCTTTGCCGAAGGAGACGCTTGCGACTTGCGAAGCGAGCCACGCAATTTTGTTTGGCGCCGTCGGCGGACCGAAGTGGGAGCGGCTCCCAGCCAATCAGCAGCCGGAACGCGCGGCAATCCTGCCATTGCGGAAGCATTTTAACCTGTTCGCCAACCTTCGGCCGGCGCTCTGTTTGCCGGAGTTGACCGCGGCCTCACCGCTCAGACCCGACCTTGTTCAAGGTGGATTCGAGATTCTTTGTATACGCGAATTGACTGGAGGATTGTATTTCGGACAGCCAAAGGGGACTCGTGAAGAAAACGGCGAGACGATTGCAATCGATACGATGGTCTACCGGGCATCCGAGGTGGAGCGGATCGCACGGCTGGCATTTGGAATCGCCAGATCGCGGCAGCACAAACTCGTTTCGGTCGACAAGGCAAACGTTCTGGAGAACAGCTTGCTCTGGCGCAGCATTGTGAAGAGTGTTTCCGCGGAATATTCCGATGTTGAGCTGACGCACCTGCTCGTCGACAACGCAGCGATGCAGTTTATTCGCGCGCCAAAATCCTTCGACGTCGTGGTAACCGAGAATCTCTTTGGCGACATTCTCAGTGATGAACTTGCGATGCTGACCGGTTCGATCGGGATGTTGCCGAGCGCGAGCCTCGGCACGCGGCAACACGGGACCTACCGATTCGGGCTCTATGAGCCTAGCGGTGGAACTGCACCCGATATCGCAGGAAAGGGGATCGCCAATCCAATCGCACAGATCCTTTCTGGCGCCATGATGCTGCGCTATTCGTTTAACCATGACGCCATAGCGGCGCGGATCGAATCTGCCGTGCGCAAAACCATCGCAAAAGGGCTGCGGACAAAGGATATCTGGTCGGAAGGCATGACTCTGGTTTCAACCAAAGAAATGGGCGCAGCGATCCGCAATGCCGTAGCGGATTAGCCTAAGGAGAGTAGCCGCAAATTGAAAAAATCTCTGTCGCTGACTCCGGTTGAGTTGGCGTCGCTGACCGGTTTTGTGGTGGGACGGTAGCGAGGCAAATGTTGACAAAAGCAACATTTAAACTTACTCTGCTCAGCAGTTGCTGAAATATGAAATTTGCCCACTACAAAAATCTTGCGCTCGACGATTCCTGGGATGCCATCGTCGTCGGTTCCGGGATCGGTGGCTTGAGCGCGGCGGCGCTGTTGTCGAGTTATTCCGGCAAAAAGGTTCTGGTCCTTGAGCGGCACTATGTTCCCGGCGGTTATACCCATGTCTTCCGGCGACACGGCTACGAATGGGATGTCGGCTTGCACTACATCGGAGAAACCCACGATCAAGAGAGCCTGCTCCGGCGCGTCTTCGATCGAATCACGGATGATCAGCTTGAATGGGCGCGTATGCCTGACGTTTACGACCGGGTGATTATCGGCGATCGAACGTACGATTTTTTGAGCGGTGTAGAACGCTTCCGGGCTCGCCTGAAGGCCTATTTCCCTCACGAGTTTGCCGCCGTCGACGGGTATATCGCGGCCGTTCAGGCGGTGCGCAGCAAGATCGACCTATTCTCGATGGAAAAATCGGTCCCTGGGCCGATCGCGTTCCTCATCGGAGATTTTCTTCGAAAACCATTTCTTCGCTGGGCAAATCGAACGACAGCGGAGGTCCTTCGGGGGCTCACCACGAACAGAGAATTGCAGGCAGTCCTGGGAGCGCAGTGGGGCGACTACGGATTGCCGCCCGGGAAAGCGAGCTTCGGAATACACGCGATGATCGCGAACCATTATCTTGAAGGGGGCAATTATCCCGTAGGAGGCGCAGGCCGAATCGCTGAGACGATTGCGCCGGTAATCGAAAAGAGTGGCGGGAGGATTGTGACCAACGCCGAGGTTTCAAGCATTCTCATCCACGCAAATCAAGCCATCGGCGTGCGGATGGCAGATGGTCGCGAAATTCGGGCTCGCGCGATCATCAGCGATGTCGGCGCGCGGCGAACGTTCGATGACCTTTTAACAGTTTCGAGTTCGTCACTCGAAAAGACTCGCGCAGAGATCCGCGCAATCCCGCCGTCCATCGCGCATCTCTGTCTTTATGTTGGGGCAAGAGAATCCGCGGCGAAGCTTGGCCTCTCGGGAACCAATATCTGGGTTCATCCAACTGCGGACCACGACGCGAATGTGGAGCGGAGTCAATCCGATCCGAGTGCTCCATTTTCCTCGCTCTACTTTTCATTTCCCTCCGCAAAGGACCCGGATTTCGAGCGCCGCCATCCTGGCCGATGCACCGTCGAGGCGGTCACACTGGCTCCGTTCGACTGGTTCGAACGCTGGGAGGGAAGCGAGTGGAGACGACGCGGGACCGAGTATGAGACGTTCAAGGCCAATCTGGCGTCGCGCCTCCAGGCTGCCCTCGAGCAGTATGTCCCCGCACTCGCAGGCAAAATAGACTATGCCGAACTATCGACGCCTCTGAGCACGCGGCACTTCATGAACTATCGGCGCGGCGAAGCCTATGGGTTGAGCGCGACGCCGGAGCGCTTCCGGGTCCGGTCGCTGCGCCCAAAGACCCCGATCCGGAACTTGTACCTGACCGGGCAGGACATCGTCACACTCGGGGTCGCCGGGGCCATATTTGGCGGGGTGGTGACCGCTTCCCACCTCTTGCGCCGGAGCCTGGTGGCAGATCTTTCAAAGCCGAGAATTGCCATCACTTCACGGCACCGAAGGTCAACCCGCGAACCAGTTGTTTCTGCGTCAGCCATCCGAGGACCATGATCGGTGCGACGGCAAGGAATGAGGCCGCTGAAAGTTTCGCCCAAAACAGGCCTTCCGGACTGGAGTAGGAGGCGATAAAAACCGTCAAAGGCGCCGCGTGCGCACTGGATAAGTTGATGCTCCAGAACGCTTCATTCCAGGCTAGAATCACCAGCAGAAGCCCGGTCGAAGAGAGTCCGGGCATGGTCATCGGCCGGAGCAGAAACCAAAGCTCACCCCAGGTGTCCGCGCCGTCGATTCGCCCGGCTTCGAGGATCCCTTTTGGCACTTCGCAGAAGTAGGTGTAGGACATCCAGACCGCGATCGGCAGGTTGATAAGCGTGTAGATGATGATCAAGCCGGGAACACTGTCGAGCAGGCCGAGTTTCTGCCAAAGGACGTAAACCGGGATCAAGACGCCAACCGCGGGCATCATCTTGGTCGATAGCATCCAGAGCATCGTGCTTTGCGATTTCTGGGTGGGATAGAATGCCATCCTGTACGCGCTGGGAATCGCGAGAATGAAGCAGAGGATCGTTGAACCAACCGAGATGACGATCGAATTCAATGCGAACATGAAATAGTTACTGCGCTCGAAGACCTCTCCAAAAGACTCCAGCGTCGGAATGAAAAAAAGGTCGGGCGATAACGCTTGTTTTTCGCTCTTGAACGCCGTAATCGCCATCCAGAAGATCGGAAAGAAAAACAGAATCGCGACACCCCAGCCGAGCAGGGATACGAGTAATTTTGATAACAGTCGACTTGTCATGTCAGGTCAGATCTCTTGCTTGAGGTTTCTTGCGAGCATTCTAACGAGGAAAATTGAAACGATATTTGCCAGAACCACGGCGAGAATGCCGCCTGCTGAGGCGATTCCCGCATCGAATTGCTGCAGACCAAGCGAATAGACAAGGTAGGCAAGAGTCGTCGTTGCGTTTCCAGGGCCGCCGCCCGTCGTGGTATAGATCTCGGCAAAAATCGAGAGCAGAAAAATTGTTTCGATCATCACAACGACGCCGATCGCTTTTTCGAGGTGAGGCAGTGTAATGTACCAGAACTGCGTTAACGGCCCGGCACCGTCGATTGCGGCAGCTTCTCTTTGTTCCTGGTCGAGCGATTTCAGGGCCGTCACAAGGATCAGAAATGCAAATGGAACCCATTCCCAGGAGACGATGATGATGATCGAGATCATCGGGTAATCGCCAAACCAATCGATGGGCGCCAATCCAAACTGTTGCAGAAATAGGCTGATCAATCCATTGACCGGGTGCATGATCATGTTCTTCCAGACCAATGCGCTTACGGTTGGCATCACAAAGAACGGGGCAATCACAAGGAGCATCGCGACGTTTTTGCCGATGAAATCCTGATCGTACAGCACGGCAAGCAGAACGCCGGCAACAACGGAAATAAGCAGGACCGAACCCGTGAAGACGACCGTGTTGATGATTGCAGGGAAAAATGAGGCGTCACCAACGAGAAATGCGTAGTTTTGGAACCCCGAAAATGTGACAGCCGTGCCGCTGAGCAGATTGTAGCGCAGGAATGAATAGATGATCGTCAGTGCGAGCGGAACGACCATCCATACCAAAAGGGGGACGACCGATGGGATCATCAGCAAACGCCGGAACCTCTCGACCGGATCAATTTGTAGTCTTGGCAGCGCGGTCGTTCCCACCGCCTGTGCCTCTGTTTGTGCACTCATGGTTTGTTGCGGGGTAAAAGCCGTCCGGGATGATCCCGGACAGCTTGCCTCAAAAGCTCTCGGTGCTGGTTTGGCTATTTTATGTAGCCACCTTGAATCATAGCGCGTTGAGCAGTGTTTTGGCTATTCTTTAATGCCTGGTCAACCGAAAGTTTGCCAGCGAGTGCCCCGGCGATCTGCTGTCCCACGACTTGACCGATCGATTGAAATTCCGGGATCCCGACGAATTGAATGCCGGTGTAAGGAACTTTCTTTATAGCGGGATTGGTGGGATCGGCTGACTGCATCGCGCTCAGGGTTGTCGCTGCGAACGGGGCGGCTTTCTGGTAGTCGGGATTGTCGTAAGTTGACTTGCGGGTTCCAGGAGGAACGGACCCCCAGCCGAGGTCGTCGGCGACGAGTTTGATGTAGTCCTTTGAACTTGCCCACACCGCAAATTTCTGTGCAGCTTCGGCCTGCTTTGCTGACTTCGGAATCGCAAATGCCCAAGACCAGAGCCAATGAGATCCATTCGGCGTCACCTGGATCGGAGCTTGGGAGTAACCCATCTTGCCGGCCACCGTGGACTGTTTGGCGTTTTCGAGCATGCCGCCCGCAACGGTTGCGTCAATCCACATCGCTGCTTTCCCGCTCGTCATCAGGGTCAGATTTTCGTTGAACCCGTTTGAAGTCGCCCCTGGAGGGCCATCCTTTTTGAGCAGATCGATGTAAAACGTGATCGCCTTTTTCCACTCCGGAGTGTCGATCGTCGGTTTCCAACTCATATCGAACCAGGTTGCCCCGAAAGTGTTCAGCAGCGTGCCGAGAAATGCCATGTTCTCACCCCAACCGGGCTGACCGCGTAGCGTGATCCCGTAGATTCCCTTCGACTTGTCGGTGAGCGCGTCGGCGAATTTGGCGATATCGTCGTACGTCGGCTGATCCGGCATTTTCAGTCCTTTTGCGTCAAAGAGATCTTTGCGATACATCAACATCGAGCTCTCACCGTAAAAAGGGAGGGCATAGAGTTTGCCGTCATTGGATAGACCGTCCCGGAGCGATTTGAAGACATCGTCCACGTCGTAGTCGGCGGGCAAATTCTCAATCGGCATCAGCCAGCCCTTTTTTGCGAAGATCGGGGTCTCGTACAGACCGATAAATACAATGTCGAACTGGCCGCTTCCCTGCGAAACGTCAGTCGTGATGCGCTGTCGCGCGATATTTTCCTCGGCAACAACCCAGTTCAATTTTATGTCCGGATTCTGCTCTTCGAATTTCGAAGAGAGTTTTTTGAGCTCAATCATGTCCGGGTTGTTGACCACGGCGATTGTGACTTGTTTTTGCTGTGCTAGCGCAGTGATTGCCGAGAGCAATATTGCGACTAACAATGGGGGGGCGAAACGATTCATTAGTTGATCTTTCCTGTTTTAGAAGAACTGATATTTATCCGGTGCTGAAGTCTGAAAACCGGACACACCTGTCTCAATAAACTCTTCTCATTTACGCATTCAAAGAGTCAAGGTATCTCAAATTGGATAGCGGCTTTTTCGGTGTAAATCCAGCAAAATATCGCATCCGTTGCGACGTTTTGACAGATTCGGAATCGAGGACCGGTCTGGTTGCGCGGGCGAGCGATCGAAATCTAGCAAAAGTATAATCGTCAAAATCGTGGATACCGGGAAAGCGGATTAATGATTTCCATGCGGATGTAAGCGCTAATAAAGCTAGACACGGGTCTGCCGATTCTATATGAATAGATAAATTTACCCCTTTATCGCAGCTCAAGTTGTAGTCATGCGCTGCCAATCGGACTAAGCCAATGACAACGAAGCTAAATCAAAAGAACCTTCAATCACTCGGGCCGAACGTGCGTGTGCCTTCCTACGATCGGCGCGGGATCGGGCAGCAGATCGCGCATATCGGAGTCGGCGGGTTTCATCGGGCGCACCAGGCCGTGTACGCCGATGACCTGCTGCATCTCGGAGCGGGAAATGAGTGGGGGTTGTGCGGGGTTGGACTGCTGGAGCAAGATGCGCGGATCCGCGATGTTTTGCTTTCGCAGGACTATCTCTACACGGTGGTCGAACGTGGCGCTCACGTGGAGCACGCGCGCGTGATCGGGTCGATGGTGAATTATGTTTTCGGACCGGGTCATACCGAAGAGGTGATCGAGAAACTCGCAGCCGAAGAGCGCAAGATAGTGACGCTGACGATCACCGAAGGCGGGTACTATGTACACCAGGGGACGGGGGAATTCGATGCGCAACATCCCGATATTCAGCACGATCTCGCTCATCCGGGCGAGCCGGTCTGTTCATTTGGTTACCTCCTCGCGGCGCTGGATCGGCGGCGCACGCGCGGATTAGCGCCATTTACGGTGATGTCGTGCGACAACCTGCAGGGCAATGGTGATATGATTCAAAAGATGCTTCTTGCGTTCGCGGAGTTGCGCGATCCGAAGTTGCACAACTGGCTGGTGGTGAACTGTGCCTTTCCCAACAGCATGGTCGACAGGATTACTCCGGCAACGACAGACGAGCACCGGGCGCTTGTGCGGGACAAATTCGGGATCGATGACGGGTGGCCGGTCATGTGCGAGCCATTCAAGCAATGGGTGATTGAAGATCATTTTCCACTTGGCCGGCCGGCCTGGCAGGAAGTTGGCGCCCAGATGACGTCGGATGTGCTCCCGTACGAAAAAATGAAACTTCGCCTCCTGAACGCGAGCCACCAGGCGATGTGCTACGTCGGGATGTTGCTGGGCTACCAGTTTGCTCACGAAGCGATGGCGGATGCGCAGATTTGCAAGCTCGTTGAACAGGTGATGGAAGTGGATGTGACTCCGTTGTTGCCGGTGGTCCCCGGTGTGGACTTGACCCAGTACAAGAAAACGCTCATCGAGCGCTTCTCGAATCCCGCTATTCGGGATCAGCTCTCGCGGCTGGGGACCGAAGGCTCAGCAAGAATTCCAAAGTTTGTTTTGCCATCGATATCGGAACAAATTGAGAGGGGTGGACCGATCGGCAACCTTAGTTTTGTCGTTGCCAGCTGGTTTCGCTATTTGACCGGCAAGGATGACGAAGGGCGGGATCTCCCGATCATCGACCCGATGTCGAAGAAACTTTGCGAGGCTGCGCAGGCAGGAGGGAAAGACCCCGCAAACCTGCTGTCAATCCACGAGGTGTTCAGCAAAAGTCTTGCCGGTTCGCCTCGGTTCAACAGCGAACTGCGCGAGGCTTTGGCAAGCTTCTACGACGATGGCGCACGGGCAACGCTTGCTAAATATACTGGGGCGTAACTCTGGCGTTGAGCTCCGAGTTTAACCGGGGAGCAACCACCACTTGCACACTCAGTTGCACCAGCGCACGAAACAGGTCTTTCGGGGGCGCTGCATCGGTCACAAGGATATCGATTTTATCCAGTGACGCGATGTGCCCAAGAAGCCGGTGCCCGAATTTCGTGGAATCCGCCAGAACAATCGTTCGCCGCGCGTGGGCAATCATGTTCCCGGTCATCGTTGCATCCTGTAACAGGCCAGTATAGAGCCCATCCTGAGCAATCCCGGCAACGCCGACGATTGCGCTGTCGGCGTTGACAGGTATCGCCCCGCAGAACGCGATTGAGCCAACTGTCGTGTTCGATTCCGGCCGGTATTCTCCCCCAAGCAAGACAATATCGCGGACCGCGTGATGTGGAAGGACGGGAGGGACGCCCAAAGCATTCGTGACCACGGTGAGATCGCGCTTTCCACTCAGTTCCGAGGCGAACAATCGCGTCGTCGAACCGCCGTTAATGATCAGGCTTTCACCATTTTTGATCAGCGCTGCCGCGCACTTGGCAATCCGCGTCTTTTCCGCGGTTCGCACGCCGGTTCGCTGAGCGGGTCCGCATTCGGTCTCAGCCATCCAATCCGCAGCGACGGCTCCTCCATGCGTCCGTCGAACCAGTCCGCGAATTGAAAGCAGGTCGAGATCGCGCCGGATTGTGTCTGCGGACACTCCGAATTGAGAGGAGAGCTGCGCGATTGAGAGTTGGCCCTCTCGTTTCGCCAACCGGATCAACTCGAACCGCCGCCTCGCAGGAAGAGATCCGTCGAGCATCAGTTCGGCCGACTGCTCAGGCCTGTCAATGGGTTCAATCGGCCGCGTGTCTTCGAGCACCAGATCATTCGTTTGCATAGTTGCCGGGGGTGAAGAATGTCTGCGCGCAGAGTCTTAAACACCGGCGCAGGCTCATTGAACTTATGATCTTAGAATGAACAAAAGGCAATCTTTTATTTATCGCTTGATGCAAAAGATTTTCAGTCCGGTTCGGGTTTTTGTACGGCCTTGCCCCCGCGCTTTTGCCGGTTGCGCGATGATCGAGCCGAAAACGGAATATTGATTGGCAAAATCAACGCAAAATTACAGCATACTGCGATCGCACGGTTTTTTATCGCAATCAAAAACTGGGAATGACTGCAGAGGTCGTTCTTGGTAATCAGACATGTATGGTCAAATTTTCTGATCAAGCGCATCGGAGGGCCTATTATCCAGAGGACCGAAGACTTTACTTGTGGATCGACCCCCGAATTGCGTTAGGCTTACTCGCATGCATCGGAGTACTGCTTGCCGCCGCGTGGATAAATCGAATCGTTTTCGGGTTACCTTCCATCGCGATCAACGAGGCACTCGATCAAGGAAAGTTCAGGGGGCCGCACGGATTTCCCGGCTGGATTCGCTGGACGCACTTCTTCAATCTCCTATTCATCACGATGCTGATCCGCAGTGGGCTATCAATTCTGGCGGATCATCCCCGGCTATACTTCAACGACGACTGTACGCCGGGGACGGAATGGATCCGCTTTACACCGCTGAAGATACCTGCGGATAAGATTTGGACTTCGAGGGAGGATGCCCGATATGTCTCGCCATTACTCGGCCTGCCTGGTTACAAACACACCGTCGGCATGGCCCGCGCGTGGCACTTTCTGAATGTCTACGGATTTATCGTTACCGGTTTCGTATTCGTCATCGGACTCTGCAGCACAGACCAGTGGCTGCGGCTGGTGCCTACATCCCTCACAATCGTCAGAGAAGCATGGGCAACTTTTGTTTATTATGCAACGTTCACTCTGCCGCCGGAGCCCGACGGTTTTTACAGCTATAACGCCCTTCAACAGCTCAGTTACTTTGCAACGGTCTTCATTATGGCGCCCGCCTCCATCCTTACAGGATTGGCGATGTCGCCGGCGCTGGTTAATCGTGCGCCCTGGTTTGCGAAGATGTTCGGAGGTCGGCAAGCGGCTCGTTCCATTCATTTTCTGGTAATGGCCGGATTCGCGGGCTTCATCGTTATACACGTCACTCTGGTCGTGCTTACCGGTTTCGTGCGCAATATGAACCACATCGTTCTTGGTAAGGACGACTTGGACCCCCTCGGCATGTGGCTGGGACTTACTGGAATCGGCGTTGTCATACTGACATGGGTCATTGCCCATCAGGTCGCCTGGAAGCAACCGCGTAAGGTGCAG